>DATDIY010000455.1:0-4594 GCA_036520815.1 Acidimicrobiales bacterium | reverse complement strand
AACGAGCTGTACCGAACGAACCTCGCCAAGGGCCAGACCGGCCTGTCGGTCGCGTTCGACTTGCCGACGCAGACGGGTTACGACCCCGACCACATCTTGGCGCGCGGCGAAGTCGTCGAACGAGCTGTACCGCGGGAACCTGGCGAAGGGACAGACCGGGCTGTCGGTTGCCTTCGATCTCCCAACCCAAACCGGTTACGACCCCGACCACGTGCTTGCGCGGGGCGAGGTCGGCAAGGTCGGTGTGCCGGTGCCGCACATCGGAGAGATGCGCACGTTGTTCGATCAGATCCCGCTCAGCGAGATGAACACGTCGATGACGATCAACGCGACCGCGATGTGGTTGCTCGGCATGTACCTCGCGCTCGCCGACGAACAGGGCGTCGAACACGGCGCGCTCTCGGGCACGACGCAGAACGACATCTTGAAGGAGTACCTCTCGCGCGGCACCTACATCTTCCCGCCGCTTCCGTCCCGCCGCCTGATCGTGGACATGATCGCCTTCTGCGCGGAGTGGGTGCCCCTGTGGAACCCGATGAACGTCTGCAGCTACCACCTCCAGGAAGCGGGGGCCACGCCGGTCCAGGAGATCGCGTTCTCGCTCGCCACCGCCATCGACGTGCTCGACGCCGTCCGTGATTCCGGCCAGGTGCCGGCCGATCGGATGCCGGCTGTGGTGGCGTCGATCTCGTTCTTCGTGAACGCCGGGATCCGTTTCGTCGAGGAGGTGTGCAAGATGCGCGCCTTCACCCATCTCTGGGACCAGCTCACCCTCGAGCGCTACGGGGTCACCGACGCCAAGGCCCGTCGCTTCCGGTACGGCGTGCAGGTGAACTCGCTGGGACTGACCGAGGCCCAGCCGGAGAACAACGTCCAGCGCATCGTGCTGGAGACCCTCGGCGTCACGCTCTCCAAGGACGCTCGGGCCCGGTCGATCCAGCTGCCGGCGTGGAACGAGGCCCTCGGACTCCCGCGTCCCTGGGACCAGCAGTGGTCGCTGCGGATCCAGCAGGTCCTGGCTCTGGAGACCGACCTGCTGGAGTACGACGACATCTTCGCCGGCTCGCACGTGATCGAGGGCCGGACCGCGGAGCTGATCGAGGCGGCCCGGGCCGAGCTCGACGAGGTGCTGGCCATGGGCGGTGCCTTCGCCGCCATCGAGGAGCTCAAGGGCCGCCTGGTGGCCTCGAACACCGCGCGGGTGCGCCGGATCGAGAACGGCGAGCAGGTCGTGGTCGGCGTCAACCGGTTCACCGAGACCGCCGAGTCGCCGCTCGGCGGCGAGGAGAACATCCTGAAGGTCGACCCTGCGGTCGAGGCTGAGACGATCTCCGAGCTCGAGGTGTGGCGGTCCGAGCGCGACGCCGATGCCGTCGAGAAGGCCGTCGACGAGCTCCGCCGGGTCGCTCGCAGCGGGGAGAACGTCATGCCCGCCACCATCGCCCTCGCCCACGCCGGCGGCACCACCGGGGAGTGGGCCGGCACCCTGCGCGAGGAGTTCGGCGAGTACCGAGCCCCGACCGGCGTCGCTGCCACCATCGGCATCGGGGCGCTTCCCGACGACCTGCGCGCCGTGGCGGAGAGGGTCCGAGCCATGCCCGGCGGCCCCCCCCGGCTGCTCGTCGGCAAGCCCGGCCTCGACGGCCATTCGAACGGCGCCGAGCAGATCGCGGTGGCCGCCCGCGACGCCGGCATGGAGGTCATCTACCAGGGGATTCGCCTCACTCCGGAGCAGATCGCGGCGGTGGCGAGAGACGAGGACGTCGACGTGGTCGGCCTCTCGATCCTGTCCGGGAGCCACCTGGAGCTGGTGCCCGACGTCGTCCGACGACTGCGAGCGGCCGGGGTCGACGCTCCGGTCGTGGTCGGCGGGATCATTCCCGAGGACGACCGGCCCCGTCTGCTCGCCGCGGGGGTGGCCCGCGTGTACACGCCGAAGGACTTCGAGCTGTCCCGGATCATGGGCGACATCGCCGATCTCGTCGCAATGGGCCGATAGGCCCCTACAGATCGACGGGAGAATCGCCGAGGCTGTGTTGATGCGCCGCGGCGACCACCAACCGACCGAGCGGGTCGGTCCGACCTCGCTCGCCCTGACCGCCTTGGCGGTCGCTGGCGGCATCGCCGTGCTCCTCGGCGCCCAACCGGTCGTGGTCACCATCCCCGTCGCGGCGGCAGTGGCACTCGCAGTCCTGCTCGCCATGACCGACCGACGGGCGGTCCGGACCGAGGAGGCCCTCCGCGACGCCGAGTTCAAGGCAGGTGCGCTCTTCCGGGACCTGCGCCAGCAGATGGAGGCTCGGGAGAACCTCGAGTCCCGTCTGACGTGGCGTAGCCGCCTCGGCTCCATGCGGCGGGCCAGCCAGAACGACGCCCTCTCCGACCCCGAGACCGGCCTGCTCCCCGAGAGCTGGCTCATCGCCTCGGTCTCCAGCCGGATCGCCAGCGGGCGTCGACGGCTCACCCCGATGGCCGTGGTCATGCTCGAGGTCCTCGAGCGAGCCGACCTCGACGAACCGGATCCGCTCCAGCCCACCCTGACCGCCCGGGCCATCGCCACCTGCCTCCGTGAGGCCGACGGCGCCTTCCGCCTCCACGACGGAGGCTTCGCCCTCGTGCTCGACGACACCGACGACATGGGGGCGCTGGTCGTGACCCGCCGGGTCGGCGAGTCCCTCGAGGAGTGGTGGCCCGGCGCCGTGGTCCGCGCCGGGGTGGCCTGCTACCCGGCTCACGGATTGACCGCCGAGGACATCCTCGAACGCTCGGGCGAGGCCCTCGAGGAGGCGCGACGCTGGCCCCAGCACCGCATCGAGGTGGCTCCCGCCGAGCATTGAGCGCGATACTCGAGCGTCCGGAGAGGTGGGGCCGGCGGGAACGGCGGACACGGCGGAAATATGGGGGCGGAAATGAACGTCGATCGACCGATCGCAGCGCACGGGGGTCAGGCAGGCCCGGGCTCGAACGCCCGGCGCACGACGAGATGGGTGATGGCGCTGACGATGGCGCTGCTCGCCGGCGTCGCGCTCGCCGTGCCCAGCTCGGCCCAGGAGGTCCTGGTGCCTGCGGCCGTCACCATGACGGCCACCCCGGACACGATGCTCGTCCAGGGCGACGACGTCACCGTCACCGGCTCAGGGGCGGAGCCCAACTCGTTCGTCGGCATCGCCCAGTGCCTCGTCGGTGCGAGTGGCCTCGAGAGCTGCAGCCCTTTGTCCGGGTACACGAACGCCACCGCCAGCGGGAACTTCGCCACGGTGACCACACCCCGGCGGATCCTGCGGATCTCCGGCGTCGACCACGACTGCGCCGACGTCAGCACGTGCGAACTGGCGGCGATCGGCCTCGATGATGGTCCGGCGTCGATCCTTGCCACCGCCGCCATCCAGTTCGATCCCAGCATCCCACCGCCTCCACCGCCGACGATCACCGCCACCCCCTCCACCGGCCTGGTGCAGGGTGACGTCGTGGAGCTCGTCGGCGCCGGCTTCACGCCCAACGCCTCGGTCGTCGTTCTGCAATGCCTGGCTTCGGCCTCGCCGGACCAGTGCGACTCGTCGAATCTGCAGTTCTTCCCGGCCGACGGCTCGGGTGGGTTCACCCGGTCGGTCACACCGCTGCGCATCATCTACGTCGGGAACACCGCCCACGACTGCGCCCTCGAGGCCTGTGTCCTGGCCGCAGGTTCGATCCCCGAGGGCGCGCTGCAGACCGAGGTCAGCATCCAGTTCGACCCGAACGTGCCACCGCCGCCCCCGCCCACGATCACGGTCACTCCGGCACAGGGCCTGCAGGACGGCCAGACCGTCACGGTGACCGGCGTGGGCTTCCAACCCAACTCGTTCATCAGCGTGGTGCAGTGCGGCAACCCGTCGCAGGACACAGGGGCCAACTGCGATCTGCGCCAGATCGGAGGGGTCCAGGTCGGGGGCGACGGCACGTTCTCCCACGAGATGAAGGTGCTCCGGGTCTTCGAGACCCAGAACGGCACCGTCGACTGCACCGGCGCCGAGCGGTGCGTGATCGGGGCGGGTACCGGACCCGGGCGCGGCGACACCGCTCCCATCAGCTTCGCGGCAGCGCCTGCGGGTGGCGGCGGCACCGGAGCGGCCCGAGCGGTCAGCGGCGACCCGAGCTACGCCGGCTGATGGCTGCGACCACGTCATGGGCGCAGAGATGAGCGGCACCGACACCGGTCGATCGATGGCAGCACGACTGTCGGGTACCGGCCCGGGCGCGGGTTCCCGAGGTCCGAGGAGGTTGCTGGTCGCGCCGGTCGCGATCCTGCTCGCCAGCGAGAGCCTCGCCCTGCCAACCTCCGCCCAGGAGGTCCTGGTCCCGACGGCCGTCGCCATGACCGCCACCCCCGACGCGATGCTCGTCCAGGGCGACGACGTCACCGTCAACGGCACCGGGGCAGAGCCGAACTCGTTCGTCGGCATCGCCCAGTGCCTGGCGGGTGCGACGACCTTCGACGACTGCCGCCAGGTGGCGGCCGGCACCAGCGCGACCGCGTCCGGCAACTTCGCCACCGTGATGACCCCGCAGCGCATCCTCACCATCGCCGGGGTGGCCCACGACTGCGCTGACGTCG
>DATDIY010000454.1:0-11709 GCA_036520815.1 Acidimicrobiales bacterium | reverse complement strand
TGGGGTGTCCCGTCCACCGCCTTGGGTGGCGGCATGCTCGATCCCTCCTCGTCGGCCTGGGTCCCGCTACCTCCGGGCCCTGAGGACGCACAGCTGGCTGGCCCGTTCGCGGGTGTGTTCGGTGAGGACGAGGGCGGCTATGAGTCCCCCTCGGGCTGGGCCCTCGACGTCCGGGAAGGCTCGTGGGGCGAGATCCCCGAGCGACCGGGCGGGATGAGCCTCTCCTCCGGGTCGGTTGCGACAGTCGGCAACCGGCTCGTCGTCGTGGGTGGAGAGGTCTGGGACGAGGAGCGACCGAACGGGGAGCTGCTCAACGAGGTCTGGATGTGGACGCCACCGCCCGACTGACCGAGTCTCAGTTCTCGAGTCCCAGCACCTCGTCCGCCAACCGGGACATCTCGTCGGAGGCCTCGGTGTCGCGCAGCAGGGGGAGCAGGACGAACTTCGACGCGCCGGCGTCGACGAACTCACGGATGCGGTCGGCCAGACCAGCCCTCGTGGGGATGACGGCACGGGGGTCGACACCGGGGCGACGCCGTTCGAGCAGCTTGACGAACCGGTCGGGGACGTCGCCGTCGGTGTAGGTGAGCAATGCGCCGTAGTGCTGGGGATCGATCGAACGTCCTGCAGCGACGGCCGCCTCTGTGATCGTGGGAATCGACCGGGCCACATCGTTGGGAGTGCAGAACGAGGGGATCCAGCCGTCTCCCATGCGGCCGACTCGGCGCAACTCGCTCGGGGCGATGCCGCCCAGCCACACGTCGAGGCGTTCCTGGGTGGGGAGGGGGAGCACCCTGACCTCGTCGACGTCGAAGAACTCCCCGTGGTGGGTCACCGGCTGTCCGGACCAGCACTGCCGCATGAGGGCGAGAGCCTCGTCGAGGCGCCGCCCGCGATCCTCACGTCGCACGCCGAACGCCTGCTGCTCACCGCGATCCACCGCCCCCAGCCCCACGGCGGGCAGGAACCGCCCGCCCGACAGCACGTCGAGCGAGGCCATCTCCTTGGCCAGCAGCACCGGGTTGCGGCCGGGGACGACGAGCACGGCGGTGCCGAGCTTGAGCCGTTCGGTCCGCCCGGCGGCCACGGCGAGCGCGACCAGTGGGTCCGGCGCCGGCGAGGAGACCCGCTCGGACAGCCAGACCGAATCGAAGCCGAGCTCCTCGCACCGGTCGACGACGCGTCCGAACAGGTCGGGTCGGGCGGCGGGGCCGTCGACGCTGAGGCCGACGCCGATGCGGATCTTCAGGGCCACGTCCACCCCCGGATCGTGCCAGGTCGGCGGGACCGGGGTCGGGCCCGGCCGGGCCGCGCCGAACGCAGAGTTCACCTCGCGTACAGTCGTCCGACGTGCCAACGCCCCCCCGATCCGCCCGACGCACGTGGCGAGCGCTGCTGGGGACGCTGGTCGTGGGGCTCGTGCTGCTCGCCGCCTGCTCGAGCGACGCACCGACGTCCGACGCCGAGCCACCGCCGTCGTCGTCGGATCCGGTCGAGACCGGGCCGAGCGCCGGCGGCACCCTCGACATCGCCGTGCCCACCGGGCCCATGGCGTGGTCCCCCGCCGGTCCGGCATGGACCTCGGCCGAGCTGCAGGCGGCCCGGGCCGTCTACGACCGGCTCCTGGTGCGCGACGCCAACGACATCCCGGCCATGGAGCTGGCGGACAAGGTGCAGCCCAACGCCGACTACACCGTGTGGACGATCTCGTTGCGGCCGGGGGTGACCTTCCACGACGGCACGCCGTTCGACGCCGCCGCCGTGGCCGCCAACCTCGAGGCCCAACGCCTCGCACCCGATGCCGCTGCCCTGCTCGACCCGATCGAGACGATCACGACGGTCGGATCCGTAGCGGTGGTCCTGACGATGAACAGTCCCTGGTCGACGTTCCCGCAGGTGCTCACGACCCAGGTGGGGACGATCGCGGCACCGGCGGTGCTCGACGGGCGCTCGTCCACCCCGATCGGCACCGGACCGTTCGCGTTCGCGTCCGCAGGCCTCGACGGGAGCATCGAGCTCACGAGGAACCCCGCCTACTGGAAGGCGGGCCTCCCGTACCTCGACGCGGTTCGCCTCGTGCCGATGGCCGATGCCTCGGCGCGGGTCGACGCGGTGCTGGGCGGCACCGCGGACATGGTCTCGGTCGACGAGCCCCGCCAGCTCACTCGCCTCGATGACCTCCCCGAGGACGGCGCGGTGACCCTGCACGAGGACCGCAACGGCGAGCGCCCGAAGGTGGCGATCGCCTTCGAGACCGGCCGCCCCCCCTTCGACCACATCACCGCCCGTCGGGCCGTAGTCCTCGCCACCGACCGCCAGGTCATCCTCGAGAAGGTCTTCGACGGTCAGGGAAGCATCTCCCGAGGGATCATCAGCGACGCCTCGCCGTGGTTCAGCGACCACTCCAGTCCTTCCCGTGACATCAGTCGGGCCAAGGAACAGGCCGAGAAGTACACCGAGGACACCGGGGAGGACATCGAGTTCACGATGCTCGTCCCGCCGGACCCGACCATCGCCCACGTGGCGTCGATGTGGCGCCTGCAGCTGGCCGAGGCCGGCATCGACGTGCAGCTGCAGCCGGTCGCGGCGGACGCTCTCGACGCCGCGATGGTCTTCGGTCAGTACCAGTCGGCGATCGTGGATGGCTTCGCCTCTCCCCACCCCGACCTCTACGAGCCGCTGCTGCGGGGCATCCCCGCCGAACAGCCGGTGGTCAGCTCCAACTACACCCGCTACGTGAACCCGATCGTCACCGAGGCGTACGCCGACGCACGCGCCACCGGAGACGCCACCCGCCAGGTCGACGACTACCGGATCGTGCAGGAGCAGCTGTCGATCGACAACCCCTGGCTGTTCCTCGTGCAGGTGCGCAGCGTCGTGCTGGCGTCGTCGTCACTGCGCGACGTCACCGAGTGGACCGCGGGCTCCGGTTCGGCCGCGCTCAGCGAGGAAGCGGCGACCGTGAGCCTCGCCCAGATCTGGATCGACGAATAGACCGAACTGGTTGGAGTTCCTGCAGTCAGAGCTTCAGCGTTTCCAACCAGTTGGCGGGAGGTGCCGGGGTAGGTTGCGCGGATGGGTGATGACGAGCTGCTCCCCGATCGGCCGGCCGTGCGCACCGAACGCGATTCGATGGGGGAGGTGCTCGTCCCCCTGCGGGCGAAGTACGGCGCCCAGACCCAGCGGGCAGTGGAGAACTTCCCGATCTCGGGTGTGCCGATCGACCGACGTCTCCTGCGAGCCCTGGCCCTGATCAAGTCAGCGGCGGCAGAGGTCAACGGTGGTCTGCGCGACGTGGCCGTCGACCGCCGCACCGCCGACGCCATCCAGGCCGCCGCCGAGGAGGTGGCGGAGGGGATCTGGGACGACGAGTTCCCGGTCGACGTGTTCCAGACCGGATCGGGCACGTCGTCGAACATGAACATGAACGAGGTGCTGGCCACCCTGGCCTCGGAGCGGCTGGGTGACCCCGGCTCGGTGCACCCCAACGACCACGTGAACGCGTCGCAGAGCTCCAACGACGTGTTCCCCTCGGCGGTGCACCTGGCCGTCGTCGAGTCCGTCGCGCTGGAGTTGCTGCCCGCGCTGGCGCTGCTCCGATCGTCCTTCGAACGCAAGGCTCGGCAGTTCCGCAAGGTCGTGAAGTCCGGGCGCACGCACCTGATGGATGCGACCCCCGTGACGCTCGGCCAGGAGATGCAGGGCTACGCCGCCCAGCTGAGCGACGCGTCCGAGCGGCTCCACGCCATGGGCCCGCGCGTCGGCCGCCTCCCACTCGGGGGAACCGCCGTCGGCACCGGCATCAATGCGCCCCGCACCTTCGCCCCGAAGGTCGTGGCCCTGCTGGTGGAGCGCACGGGACTTCCGTTGAGCGAAGCGCCCGACCACTTCGCCTCGCAGGGCGCTCGCGACGGGCTGGTCGAGGCGTCGGCGCAGCTCCGGGGCGTGGCCGTCGCCCTGGTCAAGATCGCCAACGACCTGCGCTGGATGGCGTCGGGACCCCGCACCGGGCTGGCCGAGATCCGCCTGCCCGACCTCCAGCCCGGCTCGTCGATCATGCCCGGCAAGGTGAACCCGGTGCTGTGCGAGGCGGTCACCCAGGTCGCCGCCCAGGTGATCGGCAACGACGCCACCGTCGCCTTCGGCGGGAGCCAGGGCAACTTCGAGCTCAACGTCTACGTGCCGGTGATGGCCCGCAACGTGCTCGAGTCGATCGGGCTGCTCGCCAACGTGTGCGTCCTGTTCGCCGAGCGCTGCGTCGACGGCATCGAAGCCGACGAGGAGCGCTGCCGGGCCTACGCCGAGTCGTCACCGTCGCTCGGCACGTCGCTCAACCCGTACCTCGGCTACGAGAAGGCGGCGGAGCTGGTGAAGGAGTCCGTGGCGACCGGCCGCAGCATCCGCGACCTGGTGCTCGAACAGGGCCTCATGACGTCCGAGGAGCTCGATCGAGCCCTCGACGTGTTCGCCATGACCAAGGGTGGGGTGCGGAAGTAGCCCGAGCCGCCACCCGGCCGACTGCCGTGGCTGGTCGGGTCAGCCGGCGGCGGGGGTGCCGGCGAAAGGGGTCGGGTCGCCGTTGTCGGGGATGACCGGGACGGTCCAGTCCATGCGGTCCGACAGGTTCTCGGCCACCTCGCGCCAGGCCTCGGGGTTCCAGCCCTCGGCGACGGCCTCGACCTGGTGGTGCTGGTTGACGTGCACGAACGCCGGCAGCGACTCCAGGCCGAGCGCCTCGACGACGGCGCGGTCGGGGTCGGTGAAGACGAGGTACTCCTCGGTGAGGGGCCCCATGAACCGACGAGCCTCCTCGGGAGAGCAGGTGACGGCGAAGGCGATGCGCACGTCCGCCTCGGCGTAGCGGCTCAGGATCCGAGCGGCGGTGCCGAGGATCCAGGAGCTCTCCAGCGTGTACGGGTCGAGCACGACGATGGCGAGGTGGAAGGTGGTCGTCCACTCCGCGATCGTGCGGGGAGAGCCCGTGAGGGGGGTCAGCTGCACGTCGGCCGGAACGTCGGTGATCACGGGCGGGAAAGGTAGCGCGGCTAGCTTCGCCCGAGCACACACGGCCCCGGTCCCGACCCCTCAGGAGCTCTCCCGTGTCCTCTCTCGTCCTCGCCGAGATCGGTTCCACGCCGTACAACGTGATGCTTCTGCTGCACCTGCTGTTGGTCGTGGTCGGCTTCGCGCCGGCCTGGCTGTCGCCCGTGCTGGTCCGCCTGACCGCCAACGGCGATCGGGCCGCTGGTGAGGCGCTCGAGGTGTCGGTGCTGCGCTACTCGCTCGGTGGGCTCGCCGCCGCCGGCATCCTCGGCTTCGGACTGGCCGGCATGAGCGACAAGGTGTTCAAGATGTCCCAGACGTGGCTGAGCATCGCCATCGTCCTGTGGCTCGCCCAGCTGGCGATGATCTTCTTCTTCGCCCGCCCGGCCATCAAGGACTTCACCGCGGGTGACGTCTCGGCCCGTGCCCGCATCAGCATGGCCACCGGCATCACCCACCTGCTCCTGCTGGCGATGCTGTACCTGATGATCTTCAAGCCGGGCGGTCCCTTCTGAGCCCTCGGTAGGGTGCGATCTGATGCACCCGATCGAACGGCTCCGCTACGTGGCCCGGGCCACCGGGTATCCCCAACAGATGGTGGTCACCGAGGCCGCCTCGGCCCTGGCGTCGTTCACCTCCGACCCTCAGGGCCTCGTGACCGCCTGTCGCCGGCTGGTGTCTCGCCAGCCGTCGTCGGCGCCGTTGGTGTGGCTCTGCGCCCGGGTGCTGGCCACCGGCGATCCCCGCGCCGAGATCTACGAGGCCCGGACCGAGATCGAAGAGGACCGAACCGCCGTCGAGCTCTCCCACGCCCTGCCCGACGATGCCACCGTGCTGGTGCTCGGCTGGCCGGAGCTCATCGCCGACGCCCTACCGCGGCGCGGTGACCTCGAGGTCCTCGTCGTCGACCTGTTCGGCGAGGGCTCGGGCCTGGTGCGGCGCCTCCTGCAGGCCGACGTCGACGCCGTCGAGGTCCCGCTGGCGGGTCTGGGGGCGGCGGCCGCCGAAGCCGATCTCGTGCTGCTGGAGGGCGGCGCGGTGGCCCCGACGGAGTTCCTCGCCGTGAGCGGATCGCGGGCGGCCGCCGCCGTCGCCCGCCAGGCGGGCGTGCCCGTGTGGCTGGTGGCCGGCGTCGGACGTCTCCTCCCCGAGCGCATGTGGGTGCCGTTGCGCGATCGGGTCCGTCCCGATGAGAGCTGGGAGGCCGACGAGGAGGTCGTCCCGCTCGAGCTGGTCGATCGCATCGCCGGTCCCGACGGGATCCGAGAGGTGGCCGACGCCCTGCGGCGGACCGACTGCCCGGTCGTCCCCGAGCTGTTCAAGGGCGACATCCTCTGAACCCGGCCCGGCCCGGCTCGGTAGGGTGCCGGCATGGGTGAGATGGTGACGTTCCCGAGCAACGGTCACGAGGCGGGGGGCTACCTCGCCACCCCGGTGTCGGGGAGCGGAGCCGGCCTGGTGGTCATCCAGGAGTGGTGGGGTCTGGTGCCCCACATCACCGATGTGTGCGACCGGTTCGCCGCTGCCGGGTTCGTCGCGCTGGCGCCCGACCTCTACCACGGGGCCAAGGCCGACAACTCCGAGCCCGACGAGGCGGGGAAGCTGATGATGGCGCTCAACGTCGACCAGGCGGTGAAGGACATGAGCGGCGCCGTCGACTTCCTGCTCGGGCACGACGCCGTCACCTCCGGCAGCGTCGGCGTCACCGGCTTCTGCATGGGTGGAGGCCTCGCTCTGGCGCTGGCGGCGGCCCGCCCGGATGCGGTCAGCGCCTGCGCCCCGTTCTACGGGATCATCCCGTGGCCCAACCTGGAGCCGGACTGGTCGAAGCTCGAGGCCTCGATCCTCGGCCACTTCGCCGAGGACGACTCGATGTTCACCCCGGCCCAGGTCGGCGACCTCGAGTCCCGTCTCCGGGCCGAAGGCAAGGAGGTGGAGTTCGTCATCCACCCGAGCACCGACCACGCCTTCTTCAACGACACCCGCCCCGAGGTGTACGACGCCGAGGCGTCGGGTCGGGCCTGGGACTCCGTCGTCCCGTTCCTGAAGGCCAACGTCACCTGACTGCGCCCGTGACCGACAGCACCCGTCCGTCGAGCATCGTCGACCGCTACCTCGAGCTGGGGCTCCGCCTCGGTCGCCACGTCGACGGGTTCGTCGATGCGTACTACGGGCCGGCGGTGCTGGCCGACGGAGTCGCGGCCGAGTCGGTCACAGCACCGGTGCACCTGGTCCGGGAGGCCGCCGCGCTGATCAGCGACCTCGACGGCGGTGTGGACGCGGGGACGGTCGATGCCGCTCGGCGGCGGTGGTTGCGGGCCCAGGTCGTGGGCTTGCACACGAGCGCCCGAAAGCTCGCCGGCGAAGCGATCGGCTACGCCGACGAGGTCGAGTGGTGCTACGGCGTGCGCCCCACCTTCCGTGACGAGGAGCGCTTCGCCGCCGCTCACGCCCGCCTCGACGAGGCCCTCCCCGGGTCGGGCCCGGTGGGCGAGCGGGTGATCGCCTGGCGCGAGGCCCAGGCCATCCCCGTCGAGAAGCTCGAGCCGGTCCTTCGCTCGCTGGCCGACGACTTCCGCGAACGCACCCAGCGCCTCTTCGGCCTCCCCGACGGGGAGCACGTCGAGTGGGAGCTCGCTCACGATCAGCCGTGGTCGGGGTTCAACTACTACGAGGGCGGCCTGCGCAGCCGGGTCGCCATCAACACCGACCTCCCGGTCCTGTCGACCAGCATCGCCCACCTCGTCGCCCACGAGGCCTACCCCGGTCACCACACCGAGCACTCTCGCAAGGAGGCCGGGTTGGTGCGCCACCGCGGGTGGGTGGAGGAGACCATCTTCCTGGTGGGCACTCCGCAGTGCCTGCTCGCCGAGGGGCTCGCCGACCTGGCCCTCGAGGTGGTGGCGGGGGACGAGCCCGAGGTGCTGGTGGCCGAGCACCTCCGCCCGCTCGGTGTCCCCTTCGACCCGGAGGTCGTGGCCGCCGTGCGGGTGGCGAGCGAGTCGCTCGACGCGGTGCGGGCCAACGCCGCGTGGCTGCTGCACGCCGACGGGATGCCGGCGGACGACGTCGTCGCCTATGTCGAGCGATGGGGTCTGCTGCCCCACGCCCGGGCCTCCAAGGCAGTGGAGTTCCTCACCTCGGAGACGTGGCGGGCCTACATCTCGTGCTACGTCGAGGGCCTGCCGCTGTGCCGGGCCTACGTCGCTGGCGACCCGACGCGGTTCGCCACCCTGCTCACCGAGCAGCTGGTCCCTGCCGACCTCGTCGCCGCGGCCTGAGACGGCCCGTTCCGAGGTGCACCGGGTCCCTCACACGCTGTCGTGATCACCGAGACAATGGTCACGCAGAGTGGTGTCACGTGTGATTCTTCCTGCTCAGCGCAGTAGTGTCCTCACCCCATGCGGAACCCAAAGGACTTCTTCCGACCCCTCGCCCTGGGCGCCCCCGAGCCCCTGCGTGAGATCCCGGTCAAGCCCTCTCGGATGATCCATTTCTTCCCACCGTCGAACGAGAAGATGGTGGCCAAGGTCCCCGAGATCGCCCCGACCGTCGACGTGGTGCTCGGCAACCTCGAGGACGGCGTGCCCGCCACCGACAAGGAGGCCGCTCGGGCCGGGTTGGTCAAGGTCGGCACGTCGGTCGACTTCGGCCGCACCCAGTTCTGGACGCGGGTGAACTCGCTCGACTCGCCCTGGTTCCTCGACGATCTCACCACGGTGGTGAGCCAGATCGGCGAGAAGATCGACGTCGTCATGGTTCCGAAGGTCCAGGGACCGGAGGACATCCACTACGTCGACCGCCTCCTGGCCCAGCTCGAGGCCCGCGCCCAGTTGTCGCGTCCGATCCTCGTCCACGCCATCCTCGAGACCGCTCGGGGTGTCGCCAACGTCGAGGAGATCTGCGGCGCCAGCCCGCGCATGCAGGGCCTCTCCCTCGGCCCGGCCGACCTCGCCGCCAACCGCCGCATGAAGACCACCCGCGTCGGCGGAGGTCACCCCGGTTACCTCGTGCGAGAAGACCCGGTCGACGGCGACATCGACGGTCCTCGTGCGATCCACCAGCAGGACCTCTGGCACTACACGATCGCCCGCATGGTCGACGCCTGCGTGGCCAACGGCATCCTCCCGTACTACGGGCCCTTCGGCGACATCAAGGACGTCGTGGCCTGCGAGGACCAGTTCCGCAACGCCTTCCTGCTCGGTTGCGTGGGGGCGTGGAGCCTCCATCCCGTGCAGATCGCCATCGCCAAGCGGGTCTTCAGCCCCGACCCTGTCGACGTGGCCCACGCCAAGCGGGTCATGGAGGCCATGGGCGACGGCACCGGCGCCATCATGCTCGACGGCAAGATGGAGGACGACGCGTCGTTCAAGCAGTGCCGGGTGATGGTCGAGCTGGCCGAGGCCCTCGCCGCCGACGACCCCGAGCTCGCCGCCGCCTACGGCTTCTGAGGAGACCCCGATGAGTGATGCCCTGCGGCCCCGACGGTCCGTGCTCTACATGCCCGGAGCCAACGAGCGGGCCCTCGAGAAGGCCAAGGGCATCCCCGCCGACACCTTGATCTTCGACCTGGAGGACGCAGTCGCTCCAGACGCCAAGGGGGAGGCGCTCGACCGGGTCTGCGCGGCCGCCTCATCGGGCGAGTACGGCGCCAAGGAGATCGTGATCCGGGTTAACGGCATCGGCACGGAGTGGCACGACGCCGACATCGCCGCCGCGGCCAAGGCGGCACCCGACGCCGTGCTGGTGCCGAAGGTCAACTCGCCGGCCGACGTCGCCGCGCTGATCGACGCGCTCGAGGCGGGTGGAGCGCCGACTGCCACGAAGCTCTGGGCGATGCTCGAGACGCCAGAGGGCGTCACAAACGCCGCCGCCATCTGCACGGCGTCGCAGCGTCTCGCCGTGCTGGTGATGGGCACCAACGACCTGGCCAAGGAGCTCCACGCCGAGCACGTGCCGGGACGCCAGCCGCTGCTCACCGGGCTCGGCCTCTGCCTGCTGGCCGCCCGGGCCACCGGCAAGGTGATCCTCGACGGCGTCTACAACGACATCAAGGACGCCGACGGCTTCCGGGCCGAGTGCGAGCAGGCCCTCGAGTTCGGCTTCGATGGCAAGACCCTCATCCATCCGGGCCAGGTCGAGCCGTGCAACGACGTGTTCGCCCCGAGCGACGCCGAGATCGAGTCGTCCCGGGAGATCATCGCGGCGTTCGAGCAGGCCCAGGCCGAAGGCCGCGGTGTGGTCACCGTCAACGACCGGATGATCGAGAACCTCCACGTCGACAACGCCCGCCGCATCCTGGCCGTCGCCGACGCCATCGCCGCCCTCGACTGACGCCTCCCCGTCGCCCGACCGGTTCCCTCTCGAAGGTGGTACGCCTGGCGCGCCCTGGCGGCGCCATCCGTACCAGCTTCGCGGGGTGTCAAGCCACCGAAGGGCTGGGTCTGGAGTCCGGATCGAACCTTCTGGGGTGCTGAGGCGTCCTGGTCGATGATGGGCGGCATCGACACCGACGCGACGGCGGAGCTCGAGCGCGTGGTCAGGGACGACTACACGCGACTGGTGCGAGCTGTCGCGCTCGCATGCGGATCGCTGCCAGTCGCCGAGGACGCGGTACAGGAGGCGTTCGCTCGAGCGTGGGACCGCGCCCTGAGCGGGGAGCGACTCGATCGGCCTGCGGCTTGGGTGGTGACCGTCGCCCTGAACATCACCAGGTCCGGCCACCGCCGGGCGTGGCGGCTGAGCGCCTTGACGGAGGACCGGCCGGCCCCGATCTCCGGTGGTGCGGCGGAGGACCAGATCGTGCTGCGGGACGCCATCGGTGGACTGCCCCGCCGACAACGGGAGGTGATCGTGCTCCACTACTTCCTCGACCATGACGTCGCCACGATCGCGGCGCTGCTCGATCGCAGCGCGGGAGCGGTCAAGAACGCGCTCTTCCACGGTCGAGCGGCGCTGGCGAAGGCCCTCGGGGCAGATTCCGATGACGAGGAGGTGGGTTCGCGATGACCCTGCTCGACGATCGGCTCCGACGGGGGATCGAGGAACTCGCCGACGACATCCATCCGAGCCGTGACCCCGACGACGTGCTCGCCGAGCTGAAGGACGGTGCTCGTCCCGGCCGGGCCGCGGACGGACATCGTCGGCCGCATCGAGGCTGGGCGCTGGTCGGGATCGCCGCGTTCGTCGTGCTGGCGGTCGTCGCCGGCGTGCTGGTCGTGCGGGCCGGCGACTCGTCCCCGCCGGTGCACGTCGACACGGTCCCGACGCCGGTTCCGGCGACCTCCGAGTGGGATCCCGCCGAGCTGGGTGCGGGGTGGCACGCCCTGCCGCCTGGTCCGCTCGACGGCTACCTGCCGACCGCCATGGTCTGGACCGGCACCGACCTCGTGGCCTGGCGGGGCTACGAGTCGGAAGGGGAGAAGACGAGGCGCTCGGCGGCCCTCGATCCCCGTGCAGGGGTGTGGACCCAGCTCCCCGAGGACCCACTCGGCCTGGATCCGATCGTCGGCGAGGTCGGCGGCGGAGCCTGGAGTGGCGACGAGGCGGTCTTCTGGACCTCGACCGGGATCGCGGCGTGGAACCCGGCCGCGGGCACCTGGCGGGCGTCGGAGTCGCCGTCGCCGACCTCGGGCCACGCCGTGTGGACCGGAGGCCAGGTCGTCT
>DATDIY010000453.1:0-3469 GCA_036520815.1 Acidimicrobiales bacterium | reverse complement strand
GGACGCCCGAGACGGGACTCGGTGACGACCCGGCGCAGCTCGAGCCCCATGGGCTCGGACACCTCCTGGGAGACCGCCTCCACGCCCTGCATCAGCGAGTAGCCAGCCCGGAGCGTGCCTGCGAGCAGCGAGAGCATGTCGGGCAACTGGCCCATGAACGCCTTGCGGCGCCTGGTCGCCATGAAGCTGACGGTCGCGATCGGGGCGATGGCGGCGAAGAAGCCGAAGAGGAGACCGATGATCACGGACTTGGTGAGCACGAGGCTCAGGAGTGTGCCGACCACGACGACGGCGGCGTAGAAGAACAGCGCCTCGCCTGCCCGCAGGGGCAGGTTGGCCCGCTCGAGGGCGGCTTCGGCCCGGCTCAGGAAGCCCCGCTGTTCGGCGACCTGTTCGGTCAGCTGGACCGCCCGTTGCACCAGCGCTGTCCGGGCCATGCTCGACCCGGCGTGGTCATCCTCCCCGCTGGCGGCGAGGGCATCGTCATAGGGACGAAGGGCGTTCGAGAGGCGGTCCTCCCGGACGAAGATCATGATCACGCCGTAGGCGATGCCGATGGCGGCCACCGCCACCACCAGCACCAGCAGGAGCATCCCGAGCGGGCCCTGCAGGAAGGAGATCCCACCCGAGGACGTGGTCACGGCGGGGTCGAGGCCGCTGGCGCCGACCACGTTGGAACCGACGGTGACCGCGGCAGTGGCGCTGCTGTCACCGACCTGGAGGGCGAGGTTGGCGACCGAACCGGTCTCGGTCGTCGGAGTGAAGCCCATCACGAACTGCTGGTCGTCGATGGCCCCGCCGGCCTCGGCCACGAGAGAAGCGACGTCGGGGCCGGACTCGGTCGTGAACACGAGACCGCCGTTGTCCTTGACGATCCCGTTCAGCGAGCCGCCGTCGTAGTTCGAGCCGAGGAGCTCGACGGCGAAGACACTGGCCCCCGAGTTGGCGACGGCCCCGTTGGCGCCAGCGCGACTCCCCCCGACGTTGTCGCCGGAGCCGGTCATCACCACGATGTTGGCCTGGTAGCCGTCCCTCGCGGCCAGACCGTCACCGGCCTGCTTGACGGCACCCCAGAGGGCGGTCTTGTCGTTGGCGGCCTCCTCAGAGGGAGGCGCAACCCGGTCGATGGCCGCCATGATCCGGGTGGTGTCGGAGGTGAAGTCCTGGACACGGGTGGCTTCCGCCGAGGCCGTGTACACGGCGACCAGCTGGTTGGCCTTCTCCTGCGCGCTGCGACCGCGCAGCCAGGTGTCGGCGGCTTCCTTGGCCGCCACCAGCCCTCCGGTGTCGTCCATCGCGCTCGACGTGTCGAAGACGAGGGCGACGGCCACCTTCTCGTTGGCCGCGAGCAGCTCCGGCGTGGCGCCGGTGACATCACTGCCGTTGTCGGTGAGGACGGCATCGTCGACCGCGCCGGACCCGGCCGTCGACAGGAACGTCAGCTTGGAGCCGGCCGGATCGGTCGTGTCGACCTGGCGGATCTGGAGGGCGTCGCCGCCCTGCGCGCCGGCCGTCGCCGTCCACCCGGCCAGAAGGGCGAGCACGGTGACGGCGGCGGCGACGCCGCCGAGCACTCGGGTGCGACGCCGGATGCGGCGCTGGACGGTGGAAGAGCTCATCGGTCCGACCGCCTCACGCCATCGCCCGACGGGCGAAGCCTTCCGGCTGGAAGACCTCCTGCCCGAGACGGATGCCGTAGTCGGCCAGCTTCTCCGCGAACTTCGGCCGGACGCCGGTCGCCTTCAGATGGCCCTTGAAGCGACCGTGCTCGTCGACGCCCATGCCGAAGTCGAACAGGAAGATGTCCTGCAGGGTGATGACGTCGCCCTCCATGCCCTGCACCTCGGTGATGTGGGTGATGCGCCGGGTGCCGTCACGGAGGCGGCTCAGGTGCACGATGCAGTCGAGGGCCGAGGCCATCTGCTCCCGGATCGCCCGCACCGGCAGGTCGAAGCCGGCCATGAGCACCAGCGTCTCGAGGCGGGCCAGGGTGTCGCGCGGGCTGTTGGAGTGGACCGTGGTGATCGAACCGTCGTGGCCGGTGTTCATGGCCTGGAGCATGTCCAGGGCCTCGCCCGAGCGGCACTCGCCGACGACGATGCGGTCCGGCCGCATGCGCAGGCAGTTCTTGACCAGGTCGCGGATGGTGATCTCGCCCCGGCCCTCGATGTTGGCCGGGCGGGCCTCGAGGGCGAGCACGTGGTCCTGGTGGAGCTGGAGCTCCTTGGCGTCCTCCACCGTCACGATGCGCTCGTCGGTCGGGATGAACGACGACAGCACGTTCAGGGTGGTCGTCTTACCGGTGCCGGTACCACCCGAGACCATGACGTTCAGGCGACCGACCACGCAGGCCTGGAGGAACCGGGCCGAGTGGGCGTTCAGCGTGCCGAACCGGATCAGGTCGTCGATCTGGAGCTTCTCCCTGGAGAACTTCCGGATGGTGAGGAACGGTCCGCCGATGGCCAGAGGGTGGACGACGGCGTTGACGCGGGAGCCGTCCGGGAGTCGGGCGTCGCAGAGAGGGTTGGCCTCGTCGATGCGTCGACCGACCTCACCGACGATCTTGTCGATGATGCGGCGGAGGTGGACCTCGTCGACGAACGTGACGCTGTCCTTCTCCAGCTTGCCGCCGCGCTCGACGTAGACGCTGTCGGGGCCGTTGACCATGACCTCGGAGACGTCGTCCTCCCGGAGAAGCCGGTCGATCGGTCCGTAGCCGAGGATGTCGTCGGAGACGTCCTGGATCAGCTGCGCCTTGTCCGCCGCCGAGAGGGGGGCCCGCTCCTGGGCGAGGGCGGCGTGCAGCTGCTCGTTGACTCGACGGCGCAGGTCGTCCTCCGACAGGCGCGTGTCGTAGAGGATCGGGCCCAGCTCGTCGATCAGGTGGTGGTGGATGCGCTGGCGCAGCTCGTCCAGCACGGGGTCGCGTCGCTTCGGGCCCTCGTCCTGGTCACCTTGCACATCGTGGAGACGCTTGTAGAGCGACATCGTCGCCTCACCTCATGGGGGGTTCGGGGAATCGGGGGTCGGCGGCTAGCGCCGGCGCTTCTTGGTCGAGCTCGGGACGAACTGGTCGGCCAGCTCCTCGAAGGCCTTGGTGACCGTGGAGCGGGGGGCCGAGTAGACGACCGGCTCCCCTCGGTTCACGGCCTGGGGCACGACGATGTCGCTCGGGATGAGCGCCTCGGCCTTGACGCCGAGGGTGCGCTCCACCTCGGACGAGTCGAGGCGCACCTTCGAGTTGGCCCGGTTCAGGATGAGCCGGAGCTTCTCCATCGGGGTGTTGAGCAGACGGAGGGTCTGCAGCCCGATCTTCACGTTCTTGATGTTGGGGATGTCCATGCCGGCGACGAGCAGAACGTCGTCGGACACCTCGATCAGCCCGAGGACCACATCGTTGAAGTAGGCCGGCGTGTCGATGACCACGAAGCCGGCGAAGGACCGCAAGGTCTCCACGATCCGCACCATC
>DATDIY010000452.1:0-6720 GCA_036520815.1 Acidimicrobiales bacterium | reverse complement strand
TAGCTCTCGCCCCGCACGCCCTTGAGGGAGCGGTCAGTAGTACCAGGCGCCTTCCGGCGCCACGAAGACCGACCGGCCAGACTGTCGGCGGCCGCCGAGGCGGGCATAGGGCAGAGGGGGAGAGGGACATGGCGATCAGTGAGCAGCAGGGCGCGCTCGAGGTGCCGGCGCGGGTGATCCCGGTGCCGACCTCGATCAGTCCGGAGGCCCAGGCGATCCTGGCCATGGGGCCGATGAAGGGGGCGCCGCCCCCGCCGCTCGACGACCTCGACGGGTGGCGAGCGTCGGGGCAGTCCGGCGACGCCTACCTGGTCGAGTCGCTCGGCCATCTCTCGGCCGGGACGACGGCGGAGGTCACCGAGCTCGACGTCGACGGCGTGCGGGTGTTCGACATCCGCCCCGAGGGCGTCGCGAACGATGACCCGCACGTCGTGTTGGAGATCCACGGCGGGGCGCTGGTGATCGGTGCCGGCGAGGCGTGCAAGGTGATGGCGCTCGGCGCCGTCGACGGCATCGGCCGGCGGATGTGGGCGGTCGACTACCGCATGCCGCCCGACCACCCTTATCCGGCCGCGCTCGACGACTGCCTGACCGTGTACCGCAAGCTGCTGGAGGACCGCGGTCCCGAGCACGTCGTGGTGCGGGGCGGCTCGGCGGGCGGGAACCTCGGCGCCGCCCTGGTGCTGCGGGCCCGCGACGAGGGCCTGCCGTTGCCCGCCGGCGCGGTGCTGATGACCCCGGAGGTCGACCTCACCGAGTCGGGCGACTCGTTCCAGACCAACCTCGGTGTCGACACGGTGCTCACCGCCAGCCTCATGCCCCAGAACCTGCTCTACGCCGGTGGCCACGATCTGACCGACCCCTACCTCTCCCCGCTGTTCGGCGACTTCACCAAGGGGTTCTGCCCCACGCTGCTCACCGCCGGCACGCGCGACCTGTTCCTGTCGAACGCCGTGCGCCTGCATCGCGCCCTGCGGAGGGCGGGCGTGCGGGCCGAGCTGCACGTGACCGAGGCGGCGCCCCACGGACTGTTCTTCGGCGCGGCACCCGAGGACCGGGAGATCACCGCCGAGTCCCGCCGGTTCATCGACGAACTGTTTGCCGACTGAGCAATCCGGCGGCGGCGCCGGTCAGATGCAGCGGGTCTGGATGACCCGGGTGAGCTCGGCGGGGTAGCCACCGCGCTGGATCTGAGCCTCGAGCACGACGAGGTCCTCGGGCTCGTACATGTCGTCGATGACGTCGAACACGCACTCGCACTGGCTGCGGGTGCCGCCGCCGCTGACGCATCCGTCGACGATCGCCTTGTGCTGCACGTCGCTGAACTGCGTCGAGCCGCCGGTGCTGGCCGTGATGTCGTCGTCGGTGGACGACTTCCCGAGGAAGGTCACGGCGACGAGGCACACGAGGACGAGCAGCAGGAAGCTGACGGCGATGGTGCCGACGATCTTCCCGGCGCTGGCCGGCTCCTTGGCCGGCATGCCCGGCGGGTAAGGCGGAGGCGTGATCGGCGGGGGAGGAGGCGGCGAGGCGGGGCCAGGCGCAGCGGTGACGGTGGGCTGGCGGCGCTTGCCGCAGCGGGGGCAGCGAGGGCTGCTGGCGGCGAGGGGCTCTCGGCAGATCTCGCAGAACACGTCGGCGCTGGCGGTGGCGGTGGCCCAGACGTCCACCGCGGCGGAGGGGACGCTGGCGACGCTCGGCCCGCCCATCACAGTGGGGGCGGTGCCGTACCCGGGCGCGGTGGGGGCGCCGAACGAACCGACCGTGGCGCTGCCGGTGTAGAGGCCGGCGGGGGTGAGGCGCCGCGACAGCTGGCGCACGTAGAGGGCGCCGACCACGCAGCCGGCGGCGGCGAAGGAGAAGCCCACGGCGGCGAGCACGTACTGCCCGGTGATCTGGCCGCGGTCGGGGTTGAAGCTGTCGGCGATGTCCTCGCGCTGGAACCGCAGCAACGACACCAGGGAGTTGGACACGATGAACAGCCCCCACCACACCCAGCCGATCACCGAGGGGCGCGTGGCCTTCCAGTTCTGAGCGACGCCGTGGTGGCGGGGAGCGGTGGCGATCCTCTCGGTCTCGTCGATGACGAGCTTGGGCAGCACGATGCTGGCGAAGGGGATGAACCACGAGCCGACGGCCCAGCCGCGCGACCACTTGCGGGGGCCGGGCTGCAGGTACTCGGCCGCCTTGTGCGACTTGAAGGTCCACACGATGAGCAGCACGAACAGGACGAGGGCGAAGAGGAAGGTGCCGGCCATGACGACGCCGAAGAGGTCTTCGGCGTCCTGCCACGACCTCAGGTCGTCGAAGCCGCTGCTGGTCTGCATGTAGCTCTCGAACGAGCCGCGGGCCGACATCGCGGTGATCACGCTCAGGACCGAGAGCGCCGCGACGCACCAGAAGATCCCCTGCACCCAGGTGACGAGCCGGGCGCTCAGCGGCCGGGCGACGGGCGGCATGACGGCGTAGGCACCGGGCGTGGCCGGGTAGGCCTGCGGGGGTGGCGGCCAGCCGGCCGTGGGCGCGGGCGGGGGTGGAAGCGGGAGGCTCGACGCGCCCGCCGGTGCCGGAGCCGTGGGAGGAGGCGGAGGCGGCGCGGACGCGGCCGGCGTCATGGGGGCGGGAGGGGCGATCGGCGCGGGCGGCGCGACCGGCGGTGGCGGCGCGGCGGGATCGACCCAGTTCGGGTCCTCGTACCACTTGCCGTCCTCGGCCCGGCGCCAGCCGGGGCCCTGCCAGGAATCGCTCATCGCCGCCACTACCTCAGGTCGAGTGGGGCCCTCCGGGCCCACGTTGCCGTTGCGGTAGAGGTCGACCCGTTGCCCCCGGCCCTTGAGCGATCGGGTCCGGTCGAACCGGGCGCGAGGTGGTCACCTGCAGGCCGGACCGCTCTTCAGCTCGAGCGCCGGGATGACGATGACCGAGGTGGCGCGGGCGCCCGGTCGGCGCGGCGTGCACCCGAACTCGAACGGCGGAGCGCTCTTCCCAATGGCCCCATCCCCTGCCGACGACACCGTCCCCGCTGTCGCGCACCCGCGAGCGGGGCGTCGGCGCCTCGTCGTCGTCCTCCTGGTCGTCGGCGCGCTGCTCGTCACCGCGATGGCACCCGCCACCGCCGAGGAGACGGACGCCCCGACCGGCGTCGTCGCCCCCGCGTTCGACCCCTTTGCGGGCGGGAGCGACACCAGTGCCGGCGACGTCCTCATCACCACCGCCCCGGACGGCATGGTCACCCACGCGGTCGGCGACGACTTCGCCGGGGAGCCCAGCGACGGTGGCCACCGCTCCGCTCCGTTGCTGGCCCCTTCCGCCGTCGACGAGGGGTACACCCTCCTCGACGACAGCGTGGCGTCCGCCGACAACTTCGTCATCCGGATCGCGCCGGAGGTCGGACCGAGCTCGATCGCCGCCCTCCACGCCGCCACAGACATCATCGAGGCCGAGACCGACACCGAGTTCACCTACGAGGCCTGGACCGACACCCAGGAGACCGGTGTCATCACGGTCGAGGTGAGCGATTCCAGCCCGTGCGGCACCGGGAACTGGCTCGGGTGCGGTGGCTTCAACTCGCTCGGCGGGGTGATCGTGGCCGGCTTCATCATCCTGAAGCCGTCGGTCGAGACGGACCCGGGGGTGCGCGAGATCGTCTTCCACGAGCTCGGCCACGTCATGGGTCTCGGCCACTTCGACACCCAGTTCGAGGGTCACTACCAGGTGATGCGTTCGATCGGCTACGGCACCACCACCACCTACCAGTCCGGCGACCTCAACGGCATCCGCCACACCATGTCCGCCGCGCTCCCGGTCAGCCACGAGGCCATCGGGGTGGTCGAGGGCGCAGAACCCCGGCCCGGCGGCGCCCGGCTCACCGGCTGGGCCCTCGATCCCGACACGACGAGTTCGATCAACGTGCTGGTCTACGTGGACGGGATGGAGTTCGGCGCCTTCCCCACCAGCGTCGACCGGCCTGACGTGAACGCGATCTACGACACCACCGGAACCCACGGCTTCGACATCATTGTCACCGCGGCGGCGAGGCCCGAACCACACGAGGTCTGCCTCGTCGCGGTGAACGTCGGTCCGGGAACGCCGAGCACGATCGGGTGCGGTGAGATCCAGGTCGGCGGCTCGCCGGTCGGCTCGTTGGACACGGTGACGGTGTCCGGCACCCAGGTCGTCGCCAAGGGGTGGGCCATCGATCCCGACGTGGCAGGGCCGATCAAGGTCCGGCTGCAGATCGACGGCAAGACCGTGGGCACGGTCACGGCCAACCGCTCCCGTCCCGACGTCGGCGCCGTGTTCCCCGGCTGGGGGAACGAGCACGGCTGGCAAGCCAACTACCGCGCCAACACCGGCACGCACCAGCTGTGCGCCTACGCCGTCGACACCGGCCTCGGCTCCGACGCCCTGCTGGCGTGCCGCAGCTTCACCATCGGGAACCGCAGCCCGGTGGGGGCCGTCGAGAGCGTGAAGGGCGGGGTCCGCTCCTTCCGGGTCATCGGCTGGGCGGTCGATCCCGACACGAAGGATCCGATCCAGGTCCGGGTCTCGGTGGACGGTCGCACGGTCGCGACCCGCACGACGAGCGTGCTGAGGACCGACGTGAACACCGCTCGCAACACGACCGGGAACCACGGCTACAACCTCGGCATCTACATCGCGCCGGGAAGCCATCGGGTGTGCGTCTACGGGCTCAACGTGTCCTACGGGATCGGTGACACGTTGCTCGGCTGCCGCACGTTCCAGGTCCTTCCCTGATCGGACCCGGGCCCACGTTGCCGGTGCGGTCTCGGTCGACCCGTCGCGGCCGCCCCTCGAGCGATCAGGCGTCACCGGGCCAGCGCTCGCAGGTCGGGCGGTAGGGCTCGTCGGGGCCGAGGTGCTCGAGCCATTCGGTGGTCGTGAGGTTGCGCCCGGCGGCCCGACAGGCCCGGTCGAACCAGGTGCCCGGGTCGATGGACCAGGTGGTGGCCTGGTTGAACAGGCCGTTGCCGGTGAGTCCGACGCCGTCGGGTGTGAACCCGGGGATGAAGATGAGGTCCCCCACCGGCATGGGCCGTCCGATCGGGGCGAGCGTCTCGAGATCGAACAGACCGAGGCGGTAGGACTGGTAGCTGTAGGTGACGAGCAGCTTCCCGTCGGGGCTGACGGCCAGCGCGCCGCCGGCCGACGGATCGCCGGTGCGACCGGTCGCCACGATCTCGCCCCTCGCCATGTCCCAGCGCGCCAGCTCACCCGAGGTTCCCACGACGACGAGATCGGACGTGCCCGGGATGGCGACCGGATAGCTCTGGATCGGGAACGGCGAGCGCACGGAGTGCAGCACCGCGAGGTCGTCCGCGGCCAGGCGGGCGACGCCGTTGCTGGTGGCGACGTCGACGACGGTGCCGTCGAGGGCGAGGATCGGTCCGCCGAAACGGTTGAACGAGCCGGGGACAGCGTCGGTCACCGCCACGTTGGCGAGCTCGTCGCCGGTGGTGACGTCGAGCACCACGATGCGCATCGGCTCGTCGTCGGCCCGGGTCATCGTGGTCAGGCGCTGCCCGTCTCTGCTGAGCATGCCCTCCCCCTTGTACCGGCGGTCCTCGTCCCGCCAGATGGTTCGTGGCTTCCCGCCGTCCAGTCCGGTGTCGACGACGTACATCTCGACGTTCCCGGGGATCCCGTTGTTCAACAGGGCCCGGCGTCCGTCGCCGCTGAGCCCGAGCGTCGATGCGGTGGTCCGGCCGTCGAGGCCGGGGAGCCGGGTGCCGGGCGCGTCCAGCGAGGCAGTGCGCAGCTCGGCGGTGTTCGCTTTGGTGTGGACCAGGACGTGGGTGCCGTCGGCGGAGCGCACCGAGTGGTCGAAGTCAGTGCGGACGTCGGTCGCCAGGAGGCCTCCGGATCGGTTGCTCTCCCAGAGCCCGATCATCCCGTCGTCGCCTCCGGTGACCATCATCTCGCCGTCGGCGGTGAAGGCGGGGGCGACGACCCGGCCGCTGTGGGCGTGGAGCTGGTCGCCGATCGGGCGATCGTCGACGGGGTCGTACAGCACGACGTCGCCGTCCGACCCCGACACGGCCAGCACGCCACCGCGAGGAGAGAACGACACACCCTGGACCGTGCCC
Source organism: Acidimicrobiales bacterium (assembly GCA_036520815.1). Lineage (GTDB taxonomy): Bacteria > Actinomycetota > Acidimicrobiia > Acidimicrobiales > Acidimicrobilacustridaceae > CAMFLJ01. The sequence goes on along the minus strand of DATDIY010000452.1, from coordinate 613 downwards.
GGCCGGTTGGCGGGGTCGCCGGCGAGTTGCCCGGTCTCGAGGTCCCATAGGTAGAGGCGTCCGTCGCGCTCGGCGCCGACCAGCCGGGAGCCGTCGGAGCTCACGGAGAACCCGGCCCAGTCGGTGGCCGGGGGGCTCTCGAGGGCGACCTCGGCGGAGGCGGTGCGATCGTCGACGTCCCACAGGGCGATCCCCGGTCCGTCGACGGCCATGGCCAGGCGCCCGTCCGGTAGGAACCCGAACCGGCCGGCGGCGGAGGGCAGGGCCGTGTCCATCCGCCGCTGCAGGTCCCAGTCCCACAGGCGGATGGTGCCGGCGCCGTCGCCGACCGCGATCTGGTGGCGCCCGGGGCGGATCGAGGCGTCGATGATCGGACCGGTGCCCAGCTGCGCGGAACCCACCGTGGTGACCGAGCCGTCGTCGACGTCGACCAGCACGAGGGCGCCGCCCGCCACCGCCGCCACGGTGCTGCCATCGGTGCTGATCTCGACCGTCCCGGCCTGACCGGGCAGCGACTGGCGGAGCAGCTCGGTGCGGCTCCCCACGTCGTGCACCACCAGTACGGCATCGTCGACGTCGCCCTCGGCGCCGGTGCTGGCGACGATGAGGCCGT
>DATDIY010000451.1:0-8412 GCA_036520815.1 Acidimicrobiales bacterium | reverse complement strand
CCGACCGCATCAACCCCGACGGCACCATCACCCTCGCTTCACCCGACGGGCGGAAACACGACACCCGGCCACCGAACTGGCCCGGCGACGGGCCGAGGCTCCCCCTCCACACCACCGCGGACCCCGCACCAGTCCTGCCGTTCCGCCACGCTCCCGAGCCCACGACCGAGTGGAACGCGGCGCTCCGCGCCATCCTCAACCACCCCGACACCGACCCAACCCCCGAAGAGCTCTTCGAGATCGTGCTCACCGACGACGACCTCGCCCAGCTCGACGCCCTCGACCAGGCCCTCGACACCGCCCGCCAGGCTCACGACGCAGACGGCGCGCAGTGCAACCGTGCCGACGAGGCCCACTTCCGGTTCCACCGCCGCCTCGCCCTCGCCCGGCCCGCCCGGAGCAGACCCCGAGCCGCCTGACTCCGGCCGGCACGTCCTCCGCCGGCGTGGCGCTCCCGCAGGCGATGCACGACAGGTCGCCAGCAGGGCCTCGATACGGTGACGGCCATGCCCAACCGCCTCGCCGACGAGACCAGCCCCTACCTGCGGCAACACGCCGACAACCCGGTCGACTGGTTCCCGTGGAGTGACGAGGCGTGGGCGCTCGCCCGCCAGCGCGACGTCCCGGTGCTGGTGTCGGTCGGGTACTCGTCGTGCCACTGGTGCCACGTGATGGCCCACGAGTCGTTCGAGGACCCCCAGGTCGGGGCGCTGGTGAACGACCTGTTCGTCAGCATCAAGGTCGATCGGGAGGAACGCCCCGACGTCGACTCGGTCTACATGGACGCGGTGCAGGCCATGACCGGCTCGGGCGGCTGGCCCATGACCGTGTTCTGCCTCCCGGACGGCCGCCCGTTCTTCGCCGGCACCTACTTCCCGAAGACGTCGCGGGGGAACATGCTCGGGTTCGCCGAGCTGTGCCAGCGCATCGACGAGCTCTGGCGCACCCGGCGGGACGACCTCGAGGAACAGGCGACAAAGGTCACCGAGGCGATCGCCGGCGGTGATCAGTTCGCGCCGGCCGACGAACCGCCGGGCGCCGAAGCCCTGACTGCGGCGGCCAACGCACTCGTGGCCCAGGCCGACCGGACCGACGGCGGCTTCGGGCGGGCGCCCAAGTTCCCCCAGACCATGTCGATCGACACCCTGCTCCGTCACCACGCCCGCACCGGCGACACCGAGGCGCTCGACGTCGCTCTCCTCTCCCTCGACGCCATGGCCAGCGGCGGCATCTACGACCACCTCGGCGGCGGGTTCGCCCGGTACTCCACCGACTCCCGCTGGCTGGTGCCGCACTTCGAGAAGATGCTCTACGACCAGGCCCTGCTGGCTCGCGCCTACCTCCACGCCTGGCAGGTCACGGGGGAGGCCCGCTACCGCCAGGTGCTGGACGAGACGATCGCCTACGTGCTGCGGGAGCTGCGCCACCCGCTCGGGGGGTTCTTCTCGGCCGAGGACGCCGACTCCGAGGGTGTCGAGGGCAAGTTCTACGTGTGGTCGCTCGACGAGGTGCGGGAGGTCGCCGAATCCGACGCCGATGCCGCCATCGAGTGGTACGGCGTGACCGCTACCGGCAACTGGGAGGGCACCAACATCCTCGAGCGCCCGGTGCGCGGCGACCTGCAACGTCCGCCTGCGGTCGAGCGGGCTCGGGCCGCGCTGTTCGCCGCTCGGGAGCACCGGATCCGCCCCGGTCTCGACGACAAGGTCCTCACCGAGTGGAACGCGCTCATGCTGGCCACGATCGCGGAGGCGGCGGCCGCCACCGGCGACCCGGAGTGGACCGCGGCGGCGGTGACCAACGCCGAGTTCCTGTGCGCCGAGCTGCGCCGTGCGGACGGACGCTGGCTGCGCACCTGGCAGGGACCGGTGGACGGCGGGGTCGAGGCCGGGCAGGCCAAGATCCTCGCCTACGCCGCCGACCACGCCGCCCTCGTCGACGCCTTCGTCCGGATGGCGGAGCTCACCGGCGAGGCGAGGTGGCTGGCCGAGGCCCTGACCACTGCGGCCTCCCTCCTCGAGCTGTTCTGGGACGAGCGGGCCGGCGGGTTCTTCACCACCGGTTCCGATGCCGAGGCCCTGGTCACCCGGCCGAAGGAGTTGATGGACAACGCCGTTCCCTCGGCGAACAGCACCGCCGCGGTGGCGCTGCTCCGCCTGGCCGCCCTCACCGGCGACGAGTCCCTCCGCCAGCCAGCCGAGGTCGTGCTGCGCCTGCTTGGTGAGGCCGCCGGGCGGGTGCCCATGGCGTTCGGGAACGTCCTGCACGCGCTGGAGCTGCTCCTGCTCGGAACGACCGAGGTCGTGGTCACCGGCGACAGGCTCGACCTGCTCGCCGAGGTCCGCCGCCACTGGCTGCCCGTCGGCGTGGTGGCGTGGGGGGAGCGCACCGGCTCCCCGCTCTGGGAGGGCCGCGACGAGACGGGCGCCGACGGCCGGGCCTACGTCTGCCGGGGCTACGTCTGCGAGCTCCCGGCCGCCGACGCCGACGCCCTCGCCGCCCAGCTCCGAGCGAACTGGTAGGCATCCAGCCGGACCGGCCGTGTCCAGTGCCTACCAGTTCCGATGGGGAGCGAACTGGTAGGCGCTCAACAGGATGGAGCCCGTCGAACGCCTACCAGTTCGGGGCTACCAGTGGCCGCGGTGCACGACGTCGTCGGGCGGTCGGCGAGGCCGGCGTGACGACGCGCTCGGGCGCTGCTCGGCGGCGGCGTAGCCGAGGGCGATGGTGCCGACCGGGCGGCGATCGGCCGGGATGCCCAGCGCCGCCTTGACCGCGTCCTCGTGCTCGAACTGGCCGAAGAACAACGCGCCGAGCCCCTCGTCGACGGCGGCGAGCAGCGCCACCATGGCGGCGAAGGCGGTGTCGACATACCAGTAGGGCACCGACCACGACCCGGTCCCCTCCCCCAGCCCGGTGCGAGCCTTGTCAGGCTCGGCGTAGCGGGCGACGTAGGCCTCGGGAGCGCCGACCGGGATGATCAGCACCGGCGCGTCGAGCAGACCGGGCCAGGCGAAACCCGCCCGGCGCTCGGCGGGCAGGGTGGCGTCCCAGTAGCGGGCTGTCTGCTCGGGCCCCTCGAGCACGACGAGGTCGAGGCCCTGGGTGTTGCCGGCCGCTGGCACCTGCCGGGCCAGATCGAGCACACGATCGAGCACCTCGGTCGGCACCGGCCGGCGCTCGAAGGCGCGCACCATCCGACGGGCCCGGATGACGTCGGCGAACTCCACGACAGACCGCCCGACCGACCAGCCCGGACCGGGGACCGAAGGCCCGGTGGGGCTAGCGGAGCTTGGCCAGGTCCTCCGCCATCGCCCAGCCGAGGGCGACGAGAGAATCGCCACGGGCCGGATCGATCGAGGCGAAGAACTCGACGACGGCGGGATCGAACTTCTCCGGCTCGAGCGACTCGTGATCGAGCGCCAGCGGGAAGGTGCCGTCGCCGGTGGCGGCGAAGGTCTTGTCGTCGTAGGCGGACGAGTCGATGCCGAAGCGCTTGGCCAGCCGACGGCCCCAGGCCCGCTCCTCACCCGTGACGCGGTGGTCGGGCCGGGGAACGATGTCCTCGAGGGTCTTGAACGCCTCGTAGCCGCTGGGACCGGCGAAGCGGGTGCCGACCAGCACGTCCTCGTCGGGGAAGGCCAGCACCGCCCGGCGGAACTGATCGAGGATCAGCGCCCGCAGCACCGAGGACCGCTTGGAGGTGCGCTTCACCGACGCCAGGCCGATGAGCACGCTCGGGGTTCCACCGATGCGTTCCAGCGTGCAGAACGAGAAGCCCTTCAGACCCGACTCACGGGCCAGGGACACCAGCACCCAGGCCTCGGCCTGCTTCGACAGCAGACCAGCCTCGAACCGGCTCGGACCCTCAGCGCAGATGTCGGCCATCTCGGCCAACTCCGCGTCGCTCAGCTGCGTGCAGTCCTTGGTGGTGACCTCGATAGCCATGTGCGTGTACAGCCCCTATGAGCTACAAGACGGAACACCAGTCCAGCCGTTGCAGGGCGGTCTGCGCAACTCCGGCGCACCAGTCACAGCACTAGGGTCGCCCGCCGTGGAGATCGTGCTGAGCGTCGTCGTGGCGGTGGCGATCGGCGTGGTGTGGGTGCTGGTGCTGCGTCGCGCCGGGCGACGGCGCACGATTTCCGGTGCGCCCAAGGACGTCAGGGCGCTGCTCAGCGCCTACCAACGCGCCCAGTGGGCGGTGGTCGCCGACGGTGCCCCCGAGGTGCTGGCCCGGCCGAGCGACGGCGCCGACCAGTCCTGGCGGCCTGCGTTGGAACTGGCGCTGGGGCAGTCCCTCGTCGAGCTCGACCGCTGTGACGAGGCCATCGGCCACCTCGAGCGGGGCCTCCTGTTGCAGGCGGCCGTGCGTCGTTCCCGCACCGGTGGCGACACGCCCGATCCCGGGGAGGCCAAGCTCCGTCACCTGCTCGGTTGGGCCTACGCCGACACCGGCCGCACCGCGCAGGCCCGCAAGGAGTACCGCAGGATCCTCGACGTCGCCGGGCTCGACCCCGCCATCCGGACGAAGGTCGAGGCCAGCTTGGAAGCCCTCGACCGATGAGGACGAGGGCCTGACGGAGTCGGAGTGCAGGCCGCCTGGTCCTCCGCCAGGCCTGAGAGAAACGAGAGGGCCGTGGCCGACCTCATCTACTTCACCAGCACCTCGATCGACGGCTACTCGGCCGACGAAGAGGGTGCGTTCGACTGGGGCGCTCCCGACGGGGAGGTCCACCGGTTCATCAACGACCTGCACCGTGGCGTCGGCACCTACCTCCTCGGCCGGCGCGACTACGAGGTCATGACGGTGTGGGACACCTTCGGCACCGAGGAGCAGGACAGCGCCTTCGACGGCGACGAACCCGAGATGGCCGCCGCCTCCGCCGACTTCGCCGAGATCTGGAAGGCCGCGGAGAAGGTCGTGTACTCGACCACCCTCACCTCGGTGTCGACCCTGCGCACCCGGCTCGAGCCGTCGTTCGAACCCGACGCCGTGAGGGCCATGAAGGACCAGGCCGAACGACCTCTCGGCATCGGCGGCCCCACCCTCGCCGGGCAGGCGATCGCGGCGGGACTGGTCGACGAGGTCCAGTTCATCGTCAACCCGGTGCTGGTCGGCGGCGGGCTCCGGGCGTGGCCGGCGGGGGTGCGGCGCGACCTCCGCCTGGTCGAGTCGCGGCAGTTCGGGAACGAGGCGACCTTCGCCCGCTACCGCCTCACGTAGTCGCCGCGAGCGTCGCAGCCGGGACGACGAACGGCGGATCGGCCTCGAACCGCGCCCGCCACTCCGCCCGGGACACGATCGAGGTGTCGACATCGGTGGCGTTGGCCCGCAAGGCCCCCACGGTGGCCTGCTCCTTCGGGACGACCGCGAAGGGGTCGTAGCTGCAGAAGCGGGCGACGTTGCGCCACGTGACCTTCTCGATGTCCTCGTCGGACATCCGGGCGCCCTCGAGCTGCTCGAGGAGGAACTCGGGCGCGTCCGGCCACACCGAATCGGAGTGCGGGTAGTCGACCTCGAAGGCGAGGAGGTCGACGCCGATCTCCTCGTAGAGCTTGAGCGAGGTCGGGTCGGAGATGAAGCAGGCGAGGACGTGCTCACGGAAGAGCTCGCTCGGCAACCGGTCGCCGAAGTCCTGTCGGGTCCACCGCTGGTTCTGGTAGTGGCGGTCGGCCCGGTCGAGCAGGAAGGGGATCCAGCCGATCCCGCCTTCGGAGAAGGCGATCTTCAGGTCCGGGTACTTCCGCAGGGCGGGCCCCCACAGGAGGTCCTGGACGGCCAGCACCGACACCTGCGTCGCCAGCACCATGAAGTTGTCGATGTGGAACTCCGGACCCATGTCGATGGCATCGAGACCGAGGCCGATGTGGAGGCTCACGACCAGGTCCTCGTCGCACACGGCCTTCCAGAACGGGTCCCAGTAGTCGCTCTGGTAGCTCGGCAGGCCCTGCACGTGGGGCAGCTCCGGCATGCTGATCGCCCGAGCACCCTTGGCTGCCGCCCGTCGCACCTCTCGGGCCATGGCCGGCATGTCCCACGTCGGTCCGATCACCTGCGGGATGAACCGCCCGGGATGGGAGGCGCACCACTCGTCGATGTGCCAGTCGTTGTAGGACTGCAGCATCACGAGCGCCATGTCCTTGTCCTGCGCCTCCTGGAACCTCCGGCCGCTGAAGCCGGCCATGCTCGGAAAGCACATCGAGGCGAGGATCCCGTTGCGATCCATGTCGCGGACCCGCTCGTCGACGAGGTAGGCGCCGGGGCGCATCTCCGCCAGGGAGCTGGGGTCCATCCCCCATTCCTCCTTCGGCCACGAGACAGTCGCGTTGAGCCCGACCGTGGCGACGGTCCTGCCCTCGAAGACCCACTGGTCGCAGTCGTTCTCGTCACGCACCAGCCTCGGAGCGCTGATCTTGTACTTCTCGGGCACGTGGCCCTCGAACAGGTCGGGCGGCTCGACGACGTGGTCGTCGATGCTGAGGATGATCATGTCGTCGACATGCACGATGGCCTCCCGTTCGCCGCGTCAGTCCGAGGATCGACGACGAGAGCGGTCCGGCCCAGGGTCCAAGGTCCCTGCTCAGTCGGTTGCGGACGATGCCGCCTCAGCCACCGCCGCCGATGTCGATGTCGACCCGGCGCTCGCGACGTTCAGTCGGCGGCCGTCGCCTCGAGTTCAACCATGAGCTCGGGGAACGCAAGCCTGGCCACACCCAACAGCGTCCCGGGCGGGCGCACCCCGGCAGGGCCGAGTCGCCCGGCCAATGACCCGAACGACTCCATGAGCAGATCCACGTCGGTCGTGTAGATGTTCAGGCGTACGAGGTTCGACAGTGTCATGCCGGCTTCGGCGAGCACGGCCTCGAGGTTGTCGAGCGCGAGCCCGATCTGGCCGGCCATGTCGCCCGCGTGCTGCGGCTGACCGTCGGCATCGCACGCCGTCTGACCGGCGCAGATGAGCTCGCGCGTCTTTCCTTCGATGACTTCACCCTGGTTGTAGCCGAACTCGATCGACCAGTCCCAGGGGTTCACCGCAGTCCGCTTGATTGCCATTTCTCGGCTCCTCTCCCCGGGCGGTGATCGTAGACAACTGAGCCCAGCTCAACCTGGCCCAGCACGCTCGGCCGAGTGGACTGCGTCTGATCGATCGCGACGATGGCCTAGAGGTCCTCTAGGAGCTGGTCGAGTCGTGCGTACCCCTCGACCAGACCGGCATCGATGAACGCATCGCGGTACTCGAAGCTCTCGACGAGCGACTGCGCGGTGAGCCGGGTACGGCCGCCGCCGAGATCCTCGAACCGGTGCTTCTCCAGGACGACGATGTCCGGCGCGGCGTCGGGGGCGAAGGTCTGCACGATGAGCTCGTTCCGGATGACGTCGTGGAACGAGCCGTGGACGCTCCCCTCCATCTCGGGCCCCGACATCGTGATGCGATAGGACCCACCCGTCCGGCAGTCGAAGTGGTCGAACCGGACCGAGTAGCCGTCGTCCCAGTTCCATCGGGCGAACAGCTCGGGCTCGACGTGGGCCCGAAAGACCTTCGCCGGTGCGGCATCGAACTCCCGGATGATCCGCAGCACCGGCACCTTGTCGTCGACGATGATCTCGGCTTCGTTCACTTCGCGTCTCCTTCGGCTTCGTCGGGCAGCTCGGCCAACAGGGCGTCGAGGCGCTGGTAGCGCTTCTCGGCCTGTAGGCGGTACCGCTCGATCCACGTGGTCATGAGGTCAAACACCTCCGCTTCGAGGTGGACGGGGCGACGTTGGGCCTCCCGGCGGCGGCTGACCAGTCCGGCCTTCTCCAGCACCCGCAGGTGCTTGGAGACGGCCTGGACCGACACGTCATAGGGCTCGGCCAGTTCGTTGACCGTGGCGTCGGCCAGGGTCAGACGAGCGACCATGTCGCGCCGGGTGGGGTCGGCAAGCGCAGAGAACACCTGCGAGAGCTGATCGGTCGCCGTCACGTCGCCTACCTCCGTATCCAACCACTTGGTTGAACACGAGCACCGTACGCTGATGGCCGATCGTTGTCAACCCATCGGTTGAATACGTAGCCGGACTGCGAGGGAACCAACAGTCTCCTCAGCTGCCAGCAAGTCACCATCGTCTGACCTCCGATCGTGGCGCGGCCTTGCCTCGTTGCCCTCGTCAGATCTCCAGGTGCGCATCCCTGTACGCCGGCAGTGGGAGCCACCTCCGGCACATGAGGGACGCCGATAGTGAACGAGCCAACCGGAGCACTGCGACGTCGAGCACACGACCACCGGTCCAGGTACCGTTAGCTGACTACCAGGGAGGGAACATGGCCTATGGAATTGTTCTCGCGTTTGATGGGGTCGGTGTCGATCAGTACTGGGCGGTGAATGAGAAGCTCGGCATCAACCCCGATGGAACCGGCGATTGGCCTCG
>DATDIY010000450.1:0-4340 GCA_036520815.1 Acidimicrobiales bacterium | reverse complement strand
CCCTGACCTGGTGCTGGCCTACAACCCTGCAACCGACGCGTGGCGCCGACTGCCCGGGTCCGGCCTCGCTCCCCGGCACGGGGCCGTCACCGTCTGGACGGGCCAGGAGCTGGTCGTCTGGGGCGGGCTCAACCAGGAGTCGACAGCCGCCTACGGTGACGGCGCTCGCCTCGATCCGGCGTCGGGCATCTGGCGTCGCCTGCCGGCGGCGCCGATTCCGGCGCGCGGCCAGGCGGCCGCGGTGTGGTCGGACGACGAGGTGCTCCTGTGGGGTGGTGTCACGAGCATCAGCAGCGAGGGCGACAACGTCGTGGGGCAGGGCGCGGCGTTCGACCCGGCGACCGACTCGTGGCGGGCCCTCCCACTGTCGCCGTTGCGGGCCAAGAGCGGCTCGGCCGGTGTCTGGACGGGCCGGTTCTTCCTCGTCATCGGCGGGGGCGCCGGTCCCGCCGGCGGCCAGGTGCCTGTTCCCGGCCCGGGCTCGGCCGCCTTCGACCCCGCCACGGGCACCTGGACCGCCCTACCCGACGCACCGGCGATGCCGCCCTTCCCGCCCGACGTGGCTCCCGCGGCCAGCAACGGCGCTGACCAACGTGTCGGCGCCCTCGGGGTCTGGACCGGGCGGTCTGCCGTCGTCATCGGTGGCGGCGACGGCCACCTCCAAGGGCCCCGGCCCGACGGGCTCGCCTGGACGCCGGCTGGCTGAGCGCCGACCGGACCGCGACGACCGCCCCTCCGCGACGACCGCTACTTCGCCGGTAGATCGACCGGTCGGTGGGCTACCGCCTCTTGGTGTCGTCCCAGGCCTGGACGATCAGTTCCCGGAGTTCTTCGTCGTCGCACCGATCGAGCGAGATCGTGGTCCAGCCGTGCTTGGCCCATCCGCCGGGGAGGGAGCACACACCGTCGGCGCGATCGATCAGGGCCGCCTGCTCGTCGAGCGGCAGCTTGATCGTGATCGACCGTTCGTCCTCGTCGAGGTTGACGACGATCCGGTTCCGGTAGCGGAAGTCCGGACCGCCCTGGTGCGACGACTCGCTCGCCTCGTCGAGGGACAGCACGAAGCGGCGCAGTTCGTCGACGGTCATGGCTCCACCCTCGCGCGGACCGCCTGGTGACAGCGTCGCCGTGGACGCATCGCGCTCGGTCAGCGGATATCGGCGCGAGCGATGGCGAGGGCGCCAGTGAACTCGCCCTCCTCCACGTAGAGGTTCTGCAGGTACCGCTGCTGGAAACGCCACCCGGCGGCGGTGCGGACGAGCTGGTCGTAGTAGATGCCGTGGTTCTCGAACGAGCGGCCGTTCACCACGGCGAACCCGCGGATCGGGGAGCGGGCGGTGGCATGGTCGGCGTCGACGAGGGTGACCACGGTGCCGTGGGTCACCTGGAGGAACAGGTCAACCGAGCTGGTCATGGTCTCGGACCGCTCGCGGATGGCGCGGGCGCCTTCGGCCCGACCCTCCAGCGGAGCCGACTCCTCCCACACGGCATCCTCGACGTAGATCGCCTCGAACCGGTCCCAGTCGCCCCGCGTCACCGTGTCGCAGTGCTCCAGCACGAGCTGCTGGATCGCCACCACGTCGCCCCACTGCGGATGCTCCCCACGATCCCCCACGTCAGCCCCTCTCCGCCCGCCCTGGTCGCCCACCACCGGTCGTCGATCGGGGGTGACGCTAGCCATGCCGTCGCGTCTGGAGGGTGAAGGCGAGCAGCCCGGGTGACGGAACGATGAGAAGGTTCTCATCTTGCTCTCATCCGTCGGCCATCGAAGGGGGGCAGAGTCGTCGTCATGCCCGTCGTCGCCCGGTTGCTCGTGGTGGGCGGCCTCGGACTCCTCGCCTGCCTCTCCGCGTTCCTCGGATGGCGCGCCGTGAGCGGCGACCCGACACCGAACCTCCCGCCGATCATCCTCCAGGGTCCGCCGCCGACCACCACCACGATCGCACCGCCGTCCCCTCCTCCCGTTCCCGCCCCGGAGGCACCGCCGCCACCACCGCCCTCGGTCGTGCCGCCGCCGACCGTCGTGCCTGGCCCACCGCCTGTGGTGGACGATGACGGTGACGACGATGACGATCTGGACGACGATGACGATCTGGACGACGACGACGGGCCAGACGATGACGACTGAGCGGGCGGGGTCGGAGGCGCCGACCGAAACCACGAAGGCCCCCCGTCGGTGGCGGCCCGGCTTTCGCACCAGGGTGATCGGGTCGTTCCTCGCCCTCGTCGCTGGCGCCTCGCTGCTCGGGTTGTTCATCCAGCGGACCGTGTTGCTCGCTCGGCTCGACCGCCAGATCGAGGACTCGCTGGAGCAGGAGCGTGAGGAGGTCTCCCGCCTCGCCGACGGGATCGATCCCGCCACCGGCGCTCCGTTCGGAGGGGATGCGCGAGCGATCTTCGACACGTTTCTGGGACGGAACCAACCCAGCGACGGCGAGGTGTTCGTCACCCTCGTCGACGGAGTGGCCTACGCGTCGACGCCTGGCCCCGTTCGTCTCGACCAGGACGCAGAGCTGGTGGCGAGGTGGGGATCGCTGCGCGAAGGCGAGTGGGGCAGAGTCGACACGTCCGCCGGCCCGGTGCGGTACCTGGCCGTGCCGCTCGTCTACGAGGGTCGAACCGCCGGGGTGTTCGTCGTGGCCAACTTCGTGCAGGCCGAGCGCGACGAGATCACCTCGATCATCTGGATCGAAGCGGCGATCACAGTCGGCGTGCTCCTGGTGGCGGCCGGAGTCACGTGGCTGGTCGCCGGTCGCCTGCTTCGACCGGTGCGGGAGCTCACCGAGGCGGCCGAGGAGATCACCGATGCCGATCTCTCCCGGCGCATCCCTGTCGACGGTGACGACGAGATCGCCCGGCTGGCCACCCGGTTCAACGAGATGCTCGACCGCCTGGAGCGTTCCTTCGCCGTGCAGCGCGCCTTCGCCGACGATGCCGGTCACGAGCTGCGCACGCCGATCACCATCGTCAGGGGTCACCTGGAGCTGATGGGCGACGATCCCGAGGATCGGCGGCGCACGGTGGCGCTGGTGACGGGCGAGCTCGACCGCATGGCGCGCATCGTCGACGACCTCCTCGTGCTGGCCAAGGCCGACGAACCGGACTTCGTGCATCCTGAGCCGACCGAGATCGCCGATCTCACCACCGAGCTGGTGGTCAAGGCGCGCTCGTTGAGCGGCCGGGCGTGGGACCTCGATGCCTGCGCCGAGGGTGAAGCACTCCTCGATGCGCAGCGGGTGGCCCAGGCGGTGCTCAACCTGGCCCGCAACGCGGCCGAGCACACGCCTCCGGATGCGGCTGTCGCGATGGGCAGCCGCTGGGACGGCGACGGTCTGCGCATCTGGGTCCGCGACGAAGGGCCTGGCATCCCCGAGGCGCAGCAGGGGCGGATCTTCGATCGGTTCGCGCGCGGCCCCGACGCCGCCCGGCGCAGCGAGGGGGCCGGGCTGGGGCTCGCCATCGCCCGGTCGGTGGCCCTGGCCCACGGCGGCCGTCTCGATCTCGTCAGCGCGCCGGGGGTGGGCACCACGTTCACCCTCGTCCTGCCCGATGTCGCCGCGACGGCTACGTCCTTGGCATCCCTGCCCCCGCCCCCGGAGGTCCGACCGTGACCCGAATCCTCATCGCCGAGGACATGGACCTGATCTCGTCGTTCGTCGAGAAGGGGCTACGCGCCAACGGCTTCACCACGGAGGTGGTGGCCACGGGCGAGGCGGCCGCCGCTCTCGCACGCGACGACGACTTCGAGCTCGTGATCCTCGACCTCGGTCTGCCCGACATCGACGGCACCGAGGTGCTGCGCCGGATCCGGGGCCGAGGGGAGCGGCTACCGGTCATCGTGCTCACCGCCCGCACCGGTCTGACTGCCACCCTCGCCAGCCTCGAGGGTGGAGCCGACGACTACATGACGAAGCCGTTCGAGTTCGACGAGCTCCTCGCCCGGGTGAGGGTCCGCTTGCGAGACAGCAGTCAGAGCGAGACCACCATGCTGCGGGCGGGGGAGGTCGTGCTCGACCTGCGCACCCGCCGGGCGACGAGCGGCGACCGCCAGGTGGAGCTGACGGCCAGGGAGTTCGCCCTCGCCGAGACGTTCCTTCGCCACCCGGGCCAGGTCCTCAGCCGCGAGCAGCTGCTCAGCCAGGTCTGGGGCTACGACTTCGACCCGGGCTCGAACGTGGTCGACGTCTACGTCCGCTACCTGCGGGGCAAGCTCGGCGCTGAGGTGATCGAGACCGTTCGGGGGATGGGCTACCGACTGCGCTCCTGACGGCCGGGCGCGGGCGGGATCCCGGATGAGGGCGCTCTCACGAACGGCTCATCCTGTTCTCATCGAAGCGGTT
>DATDIY010000449.1:0-3426 GCA_036520815.1 Acidimicrobiales bacterium | reverse complement strand
CTGACGATTGTCAGGGCCATGACGCGCCCCTAGGGTCGGACGATGCCCCCCGTCTCCGACCATGACGCCGTCGACGACGGCGCCGCGGATGGGGTGGGGCTGCGGGCCCGCAAGAAGTCCGCGACCCGTCGCGCCCTGATCGACGCCGCCATCGACCTGTTCGGCGAGCAGGGCTTCGAGGACACGACGGTCGAGGAGATCGCGGCACGTGTGGGGGTGTCGGGTCGCACCTTCCACCGGTACTTCCCTCGCAAGGAGGACGTGGTCCTCGCTGACAGCTCCGAGCGGCTCGAGTGGTTCCGGGCCCGGTTGGCCGAGCGGACCGACGCCGCCACCGCCCTGGAGTCGGTCCGTGACGCGGTCGTCGCCACCGTCGTCGACCCCCGCACCGACGTCGAAGCGGAGCAGGCCCGTCTGTACATGCGGGCCCGGGCCCGGGTGATGGCGGCCACGCCCACGCTGCGGGCCCACAACGTCGCCATCCACGATGACTGGGTCCTGGCCGTGGCCACCCACGCCGCCGCCATGGTTGGCGAGGAGCCCACCGACCGCTGGCCGGCGCTGTTCGGCGCCTGCACGATGGCGGCCATCGCCGTCGCCAACACCCGCTGGTGGACCGATCCCGACGTCGACCTGGTCGAGGAGTACACGGCTGTCCTCGAGCTGCTGCAGGGCCTCGACCGCCCCTCGGTGATCGAGACGCCGACGGAGCCATGAACCGGCCCGACGTCACGCTGATGACCGCCGGCCAGCTGGCCGAGGCCACCGGGCCGGGCGCGTCCCGGGCCCGATGGGCGGCGATGACCGTGCTCATCGTGGGGACGGTGATGGTCGTTCTCGACTCGACCATCGTGAACGTGGCCCTCCCCCGGATGGCCGAAGCCCTCGATGCCGGCGACGGCATCGAGTGGGTGGTGAGCGCCTACCTGCTCGCGTTCGCGGTCGCCATGCCGATCACCGGTTGGCTCGGCGCCCGATTCGGGCACAAGCGGGTGTACCTGATCTCCCTGGCTGCGTTCACTGGCGCGTCGATCGCCTGTGCCCTGGCCCCGACCCTGCCGATCCTCGTGGTCGCCCGCATCGGGCAGGGCCTCGGCGGCGGCGTGATGATGCCGGTGGGGATGGTGATCGGGCTCAAGATGTTCCCCCGGGAGGAGCACGGCCGAGCCATGGGGATCTGGGGCCTGGCCGCCATGGGAGCGCCGGCGATCGGACCGACGCTCGGCGGATGGCTGGTCGACACGGTCAGCTGGCACTGGCTGTTCCTCATCAACGTGCCGCTCGGCGTGGCCGCGGTGATCGCGGGGATGCGACTGATCCCCGAGGTCGACGGCGAGCGCCTCGACCCCTTCGACGCCATCGGCTTCGTCACCGGCGCCGGGGGGCTGGCGTTGCTCGTGCTCGGCCTCTCCGAGGGCAACCGTTGGGGGTGGAGCTCGACGGCGACGCTTGGTTGCATCGGGATCGGCCTGGCGGCCCTCGTGATGTTCGTCTGGCAGGAGAACCGCATCGACGCGCCGATGCTCGACCTGGGGATGTTCCGCAACGCCACCTTCTCTCTCGCCTTCGGCATCTCGTTCTTCGTGGTCGCCTCCCAGTTCACCCGGTTGGTGTTCGTGCCGCTCAACCTCCAGACGGTTCGGGGCTACTCGGCGTTGGAGGTCGGGCTCATGTTGTTGCCGGCGGCGCTGGCCACGGCGATCTCCATCAACGTGGGCGGCTGGTGGGCCGACCGCGTCGGGCCCCGACGTCCCGTCATCGTCGGCGTGGCCGTGGCGTGCGTCGCCATGTTCCTCGTGGCCGCCTTCGGGTTGGAGAGCTCGTTGTGGGTGCTCGGGGTGCTGCTCACGTTCCTCGGTGTCGGCGTCGGGCTGCAGACCTCACCCGCCACCGTGGCGGCCATGGACACCTTGTCCTCGGAGATGCTCGGTCAGGGCTCGGCCATGCGGAACCTGTCCGCGCAGATCGCCGGAGCGGTCGCCGTGGCCGGACTCGGTGCGCTGCTGTCGGCGCTGATGCCCGTCGATCCCACCGCGGCCGAGTCGCAAGGGGCCTACAGCGCGGTGTTCTACGCGTCCCTTGCCGGGCTGGTCCTCGCCCTCGTGATGGCGCTCTACCTCCGGCCCGGGCCGCCGGTGGCCGACGACGATGCCCGGCGGGTGGAGATGCGTGACGCCGTGAAGGCGGTGTGGGAATGACGACGGGCGCACCGAACGGAGCCCTCGACGAGGCCTACCGCACCCGGTGGTTGACGATGGCCGTGGTCATCGCCGGCACCGTGATGGTGATCCTCGACACGACCATCGTGAACGTCGCCCTGCCGCGCATCGCCGAGGACCTCGGTGCGGGCGACGGCATCGAGTGGGTGGTGAGCGCCTACCTGGTGGCGACCTCGGTGGTCCTCCCCGTCACCGGATGGCTGGGTGACCGGTTCGGGCACAAGCGGCTCTACCTGAGCGGCCTGGTCGTGTTCACGGTGGCGTCGTTGCTCTGCGGTCTGGCACCCACGTTCCCCACGCTGGTCGCGGCGCGGGTGCTGCAAGGCTTCGGTGGCGGCATCCTCCTTCCGGTCGGCCTGGTGCTGATCCTGAAGGTGTTCCCCCGCGAGGAGCACGGGCGGGCGATCGGCGTGTGGGCGATCGCGGCGATGGCGTCGCCCGCCGTCGGGCCGACCCTCGGCGGATGGCTGGTCGACACCGTCGACTGGCACTGGCTCTTCCTGCTGAACGTGCCGATCGGAGTGGTGACGGTCATCGCCGGATGGCGGATCGTGCCCGAGGTGGCCCGGGGGCGCTTCGGGCGCTTCGACACCGTCGGGTTCCTGTCGGGGAGCGTCGGGCTCGCCCTGCTGGTGCTCGGCCTCTCGGAGGGCAACCGCTGGGGCTGGAGCTCCCCGGCGACGTTGAGCTGTGTGGGCCTGGGCGCGGTCCTGATGATCACGTTCGTGGTCAACGAGCTGCGGGTGTCGGAGCCGATGCTGGAGCTGGACATGTTCCGCAGTGTGACGTTCACGCTCGCCTTCGGGATCTCCTTCATCGTGGTCGGGGTCCAGTACGTGCGGCTGGTGTTCGTGCCGCTCGAGTTGGAGGCGGTGGAGGGCCACACCGCCTTCACCGTGGGCCTGAGCCTGGCGCCCGCCGCCATCCTCACCGCGGTGGGCGTCACCCTCGGCGGCCGCCTCGCGGACCGCGTCGGCCCCCGCAAGCCGATCATCGTCGGTGTCTCCACGATGGTCGTGTCCGGGTTCGCGGTGGCCGCGTTCGGCCTGCGGTCGCCCTTGTGGGTGCTGATCGTGCTCCTCACGATCCAGGGCTTCGGACTGGGGCTGCACTCGTCACCGGCGACGGTCGCCGCCATGAACACGTTGCCCGCCGACCTCGTCGGTCAGGGCTCCACCATGCGCACCCTCGCTTCGCAGGTGTCGGG
>DATDIY010000448.1:0-4752 GCA_036520815.1 Acidimicrobiales bacterium | reverse complement strand
TGCACGAGGAAGACCTTGACGATCACGGCGAGCAGGATCGCTCCGCCGATCACCACGGCCCACTCGATGGCACCGGCGGTCCTGGGCCCGAACCGGCGGGCCAGTCGCCCCTGCTTCTTCTTGCGCCGCTTGGGAGTCCCTGCCCCGGTGCCGGTGACTCCGACCGGGGCGGTCGGTTCCGGTTGTGGATCCTCTGGTGCGGTCACAGGGCGCTCGCGATGGGGCTGGGGCACGACGTGCCGGAGGCCGTCACGCTACTCGCCGTACCGGAGCAGCAGTCGCCGGGCGGCCTCGGCCCCGGCCTCCGCCAGCTCCGCCGGGGCGTCGACCACCGTCGCGTCGGGACCGAGCCGGAGAAGCAGCCGCTCGAGCCACGGGCGAGCGGCGATGGCGAGCGTCACCCGGATGCGTCCGTCCCTGCGTTCCTCCACCGACTCGACGGGGTACTGACCGACCACCCAGGCGGCGGACGGCGCCAGATCGAGCACCACGCGAGGATCGCTCGACCTCGGGCGGAACACCTCGAGCGGGCTGCTGCTCTCGGGTCGCTCGAAGGTCTCCTCGAGAAGCCGCACCCCCTGGATGCGGTCGAGGCGGAAGACCCGGACGCCGTCACTGTCGTGGGCGTAGGCCTCGAGGTACCACTGGCCCTGCTGGGCCTGAACCCGCCACGGGTCGACGGTGCGCACCCCGTGGGTGTCGCGTCCGTAGCTGTAGTACTCGATCTCGACCCGCCGGCCCTCGGCCACGGCCTGCTGCAGCATCGCCAGCGCGTCGCCGGAGGTGTCCCCGAGATCGACGTCGACCACCTCGGTGGTGCGGGCGCCGACCGTGTCGGCGAGCTTGTCGAGGCCGCGTCCGAGGGGCCCCGACGGGTCGGCGCCCGGAACCGACTGGAGGCTGCGACCAGCGGCGAGCAGGGCGAAGGCCTGGGCGGGCGTGAGTCGCAACGGGCGGGTGAAGAAGTCGGGGAGGCGGATCTGGACGCGATCGTGGTCGACGAAGACGTCGACGAGGGCGTCGGGCGTGTACGGGTGCACGCCGACCATGAACACGGTGTCGAGGCAGGCCTGCAGCTGGTCGGGCGCCAGGTCGAAGCGGGCGCAGATCTCCTCGACGGTGGCCCCGTCGGGCTGCGCCGCCACCCAGGGCACGATCGCCAGCATCCGCCGCAGACGCTCCTGGGCGGTGAGTTGGCGGCTCACCGGGCGCTCGCCCCGGCGATGCGATGGAGCCAGTCGACCAGGTCGGCCCGCAGGTCGGCCGGCTCCAGCACCTCGGCGTGGTCGAGGAAGCTGAGGGCGAACGAGCGGAACGCGGGCCACGAGGTGACCGGCACGGCGAAGGTGGTGGCGCCGTCGTCGTCGATCGCCATCACCGATTCCTGGCCGAGCTGATCGAGGGCCAGCCGGGCGTGGTCGGCGTCGACCCGGAGGACGGCGGTGACGGCCTCGCCGGCACCGAACGCCCAGGGCTGATCAGGCTGGGCCGGACCCGACGGCGCCGGACCGGCGGCGGTCCCCGGCTCGTCGAGCTCGACCGCACCGGTGATGCGATCGAGGCGGAAGTTGCGTTCTTCGCGCCGTTCGTGGTCGTAGGCGGTGAGGTACCACCGGCCTCGGCGGTACTCGAGGCGCCAGGGCTCGACCTCGCGGTCCGCCTCGCCCGACGAGGAGACGTAGCGGAAGCGGGCGACCCTGCGCTCGAGCACGGCGCTGAACAGCGGCACCAGCGACGGGTCGGGCGGCAGCGACGCCACCGCGTCGTCGGCGCCGCCAGCGGAGTCTTCGGCCGTCTCGACGAGACCGCCGAGCTTCCAGAGCCCCTCGGAGCCGTCGCCGCTCTGCTCCCCCACCCGCACCGCCTGCAGGGCCAGCCGCAGCGCGGCCAGCTCGTCGGGGGCCAGGCCCGGATCGGGGAGCTCGTAGGCGTCACGCTCGATGCGGTAGCCGTGCTCCTCTGGATAGCTGCCCGGGATGGTCACCATCGTGATGGGGATCCCCAGCTGGCGCAGCTCGTCCTTGTCACGCTCGAAGGTGCGCCGGAACGCCTCCTTGCCCTCGGCGTAGCCGGTCACGCGCTCCTGGATGTCCTCGGACGTGAGCGCCCGCTCGGCGTCGAGCAGCGCGGCGGTCAGGTTCATCAGCCGCTCGAGCTTGTCGGACTGGGCCATGGTCTCCGCGCTACAGGGAGGCGATCAGCTTCTCGACCCGCTCGTCGTGCGAGCGGAACGGGTCCTTGCAGAGCACGGTGCGCTGGGCCTGGTCGTTGAGCTTCAGGTGCACCCAGTCGACGGTGTAGTCGCGCTTGCGCTCCTTGGCCTTGCGGATGAACTCGCCCCGCAGCCGGGCTCGCGTCGTCTGCGGTGGGTTGTCGATCGCCTCGTCGATCTCGGCGTCGTCGCAGATGCGCTCGACGAGTCCCCGACGCTGCATCTTGTAGAAGACGCCCCGCTCGCGGTTGACGTCGTGGTACTGGAGATCGATCAGAGACACCCGCGGGTGGTTGAGCGGCAGGTCGTGCTTCTCCCGGTACGCCTCGACGAGCTTGTACTTCACGACCCAGTCGGCCTCGCGGTCGAGGCCCAGCGGATCGCGCTCGATCTGCGACAGGGCGTGCTCCCACATGCCCAGCGCCTGCTTCTCCAGCGGCGAGAGGTCACGCTTCTCGGCGTAGCGCAGCGCCCGGTTCAGGTACTCGCTCTGGATCTCGAGGGCGGTCGCCTCGCGTCCGTTGGCCAACCGCACCTTGCGGGTGCAGGTGATGTCGTGGCTGATCTCCCGGATGGCCCGGATGGGGTTCTCGAGGGTCATGTCGCGCAGCACCACGTTCGGCTCCTCGAGCATCCGCAGCAGGATCGCGGTGGTGCCGACCTTGAGGAAGGTGGCGTACTCGCTCATGTTGGAGTCGCCCACGATCACGTGGAGGCGGCGGTAGCGCTCGGCGTCGGCATGGGGCTCGTCGCGGGTGTTGATGATCGGCCGACTGCGGGTGGTCGCCGACGACACGCCCTCCCAGATGTGCTCGGCCCGCTGCGAGATGCAGAACATGGCGCCGCGGGCGGTCTGGAGGACCTTGCCGGCACCGGCGTAGATCTGCCGGGTCACCAGGAACGGGATGAGCACGTCGGCGTAGTGGGCGAAGTCGTCGCGCCGGCTGGTGAGGTAGTTCTCGTGGCAGCCGTAGGAGTTGCCGGCCGAGTCGGTGTTGTTCTTGAACAGGTAGATGTCGCCGCGGATGCCCTCTTCGGCGAGGCGCTGCTCGGCGCTGGCGAGCAGGCTCTCGAGGATGCGCTCTCCTGCCTTGTCGTGCACCACGAGGTCGTGGATCGAGTCGCACTCCGGCGTGGCGTACTCGGGGTGAGAACCCACGTCGAGGTAGAGGCGGGCGCCGTTGGCGAGGAAGACGTTCGAGCTGCGGCCCCACGACACCACTCGGCGGAACAGGTAGCGAGCGACCTCGTCGGGGCTCAGGCGGCGCTGCCCGCGGAGCGTGCACGTGACGCCGTACTCGTTCTCGAGGCCGAAGATGCGCCGCTCCATCGCCCGCACGCTACCGGGGCGGACCCGCCCCGCGGCGCAGGGTCAGCCGTCGGTGGCAGCGGAGGGAGCGGCCGGCAGCAGGCCCGCCAGCTCCGGTCGCTCGATGCGTCGGAAGGCCCGCCGCTCGGCGGTCCGCTCGAGGAGCGCGACCTCGAGGTCGGTCTCGGCGAGCGTGCGATCGGGGCCGGCGAGGCTGCCCACCGCCGCCGCGAGCACACCGACGAGGTCGAGACCCTCGCTCCACGAGCTCTCCATCCGCGCCGCGATGGCGTCGGCTTCACCGCCGAGGACGGTGAAGCGATCCTCGTCCATGACGGTGCCGTCGTAGAGGATGTGGAACATCTGGTCGTGCCCGGGCCCGGCGCCGACCTCGGCGACGAGGATCTCGACCTCCATCGGCTTCATCTCGTGGGTGAAGACCTGCCCGAGGATCGACGCGTAGTTGTTGGCCAGGCTGCGGGCGTCGACGTCCTCGCGGCTGTACGAGTAGCCCTTGAGGTCGGCGGCGCGCACGCCGGCGATGCGGAGCTGGTCGAACTCGTTGTACTTGCCGACGCCGGCGAAGGCGATGCGGTCGTAGATCTCGCTGACCTTGCGCAGCGTCGACGACGGGTTCTCGGCCGCCACGAGGATGCCTCCGGCGTACACGAGGGCGACGAGGGAGCGACCCCGGGCGATGCCCTTGCGGGCGTAGTCGGCCCGGTCCTTCATGACCTGCTCGGGGGCGACGTAGAAGGGCATGCTCATCGGGTGACCTCCCCGCCTCGGGGGCCGGAGCTGGTGTCGGTGCTGGTCTCGGCCAGCCGGCCGGGGATGGCCGCTTCGCGTGCGGAGAGCGCTTCGAGGAGCCCAGCGAAGCGCTCGGCGACCTCGACGTCGGCGAGCTTCTCGAACCCGCCGCCGGTGATGGTGGCGATGGTCGGGTAGATGCCGCGCACCAGGTCGGGGCCGCCCGTGGCGCTGTCGTCGTCGGCGGCGGTGAACAGGGCCCGGATGGCGAGGTCGAGGGCGTCGCCGCGGTCGAGGCCTTCTCGGAACCCGAGCTTCACCACGGTGCCGGCGTGCAGGCTGCCGGAGCCGCTGGCGGCGAAGTTGGACGCCTCGTAGCGACCGCCCGTGACGTCGTACTGGAAGAGCCGGCCGCTGCCGCGTCGCAGGTCGTAGCCGGCGACGAGCGGCACCACGGCCATGCCCTGCATGGCGGCGGGGA
>DATDIY010000447.1:0-5688 GCA_036520815.1 Acidimicrobiales bacterium | reverse complement strand
GCGACCGCCACGCCGTCCGCGGCGTGGTCCAGCACGCTCGAGGCGCCAAGAGGCACGGATGCGTCGGACATGGGGTCTCCAGGTGCGACTCCCCCGCACCGCGTCGAGACGCTAGCGGCCTGTTGCCGGCGCGTGCTGCACACGCTCCTAGCCTCGGACCCGTGATCCTCGTCGACGCCGATCGTGTGGAGATGAACCGGCCTGGGCGGCCGCTGTTCGGCGACGTCTCGATCACCCTGTCGTCGGGCGACCGACTGGGCGTCGTCGGGCTGAACGGGTGCGGCAAGTCCACGCTGCTGTCGGTGCTGACCGGCGAGGTGACCCCGGAGGCCGGCGCCGTCCGCCGGGGACGCGACGTGCGCATCGCTGCGCTCGCCCAACGCCCGTCGCTCCCGGCGGGCACCGTGCTCGCCGCGGTCGAGCAGCACGCCGCCCAGCCATGGGAAGCGGCCGCCGTGCTCGACCATCTCGGGATGGCGCCGCTCGTCGACGCCGACACCTCCCGGCTCTCCGGCGGCCAGGCCAAGCGGGTGGCGCTGGCCCAGACCCTCGTGGCCGAGAGCGACCTGCTGGTGCTCGACGAGCCGACCAACCACCTCGACATCGACGCCATCGCCTGGCTCGAGGAGCGCCTGGCCGCCTACCGAGGCGGGCTGGTGCTGGTGAGCCACGACCGCCACCTGCTCGACCGCGTCACCACCCGGATCCTCGAGCTCGACCGGGGACGGGGCCACGTCCACGAGGGCGGCTACGACGTCTACCTGGAGAACCGGGCGGCGCGCGAGGAGCAGGCGGCGGCCACCGAGTCAACCCGACGCATCCTCGCCCGCAAGGAGCTGGCCTGGCTCCGGCGGGGAGCGCCGGCCCGGACCCGCAAGCCCAAGGCCCGGATCGAGGCCGCCACCGCCATCGTCGAAGGCCGCGCCGAGCCGGCCGCCCGCCAGGGCATCCCCGACCTGTGGTTCGGCACGCCTCGCCTCGGCGACAAGGTCGTCGAGCTGCACGACGTCGGATTCGGTCACGGCACCGAGACCGACGGGGGCGGCGAGCTCCTGTTCGAGGGGGTGGAGCTGCTGCTCGACAACCGCGAACGCCTCGGGCTGGTGGGCCCGAACGGGGTGGGCAAGTCGACCCTGCTCGACCTGATCGCCGGGAGGCGCACACCGACGAGCGGGACGGTCGACGTCGGCCCGACCGTGCAGGTCGGCTACTACGACCAGGTCGGGGTGGCGCTCGACCCGAACCAGCGCGTGCGCGACGCCATCACCGGCGGACGCCGCCAGCCCGACTGGCAGGACGCCGCCCTGCTCGAGTCGTTCTGGTTCGACACCGACGCCCAGTGGGCTCCGATCGGGTTGCTCTCGGGTGGCGAGCGCCGCCGTCTGCAACTGCTGCTCGTGCTGGCGGCCAAGCCCAACGTCCTGCTGCTCGACGAGCCGACCAACGACCTCGACATCGACACCCTGCGGGTCCTGGAGGAGTTCCTCGACGACTGGCCTGGCGCCCTTATCGTCGTGAGCCACGACCGGGCCTTCCTCGAGCGCACCGTCACCGACGTCGTCGTCATGGACCGGGGAAGACGGCCCGGTCGCCGCCCCGGCGGCTATGCCGCGTGGGAGGAGCAACGACGGGCGAACCGAGCGCGGGGACGAGCGACGACGACCGCCCTGCCCAGCGGCGAGCGACGAGGCCCTACGTCTGCGGCGTCGTCGCGAGCACCCGCCCCCGCCTCGGCACCGCGCAGCCCCAGCACCCTTCGCCAGCTGATGAAGGATGCTGACAAGGAGGTCACCCGACTGGGCCGGCGTCGCGTCGCCCTGGAGCAGGAGCTGGCCGACAAGGCGGGGGCGGCCGAGCACACCGAGCTGACCGCGCTCGGGACCGAGCTGACCGCCGTGCGGAGCGCCCTCGACGAGGCGGAAGAGCGTTGGCTGGCGCTCGGCGAGGAGGCTGAGGCGGCCGCGGAGGAGGCGGCCCGCAGTCGTAGGTAGATTGACCGGCCGTGATCGACGTCGAGGCCACCACAGAGGCGCTGCACGACCTGCGCCGGGCCCGACGCAGCAATCGGCTCGCCGACGTCCACTGGATCGACGCCCTCTACCGGGTCTACATGGTGGCCCTGGTCGGTGTGCTGCTGGTGATGCTCGCATCGGGCCAGCTGCCCGACGACCGCCTGACCAACGCCGAGGCGCTCACCTTCGCCAACGAAGCACCCATGTGGCTCGGGCTCTTCTTCGCCGGCGCCGTGGGCATCGGGCTCCGCTCGGGCGGCCGCGGCGGCCCGCTGGTGCTCGAGGCCCCGGTGGTGATGCACGAGCTGAACGCGCCGGTGCCTCGCGCCGCGGTCGTACGGGGTCCGGCGGTCAAGCAGCTGCGCTTCCTCGCCTTCGCCGGTGCCCTCGTCGGGGCGCTGGTCGGCGAGCTCTCGGCTCGGCAGCTGCCGGTCAACGTGGTGGCCGCGGTCGCCTGCTGCAGCCTGGCGTTCGCCCTCGCCGGCATGTTGGCCTCGGCCACGGCGATGGCCGTGTCGGGTCGGCGCCTGCGCTGGTGGCCGGCGAACGGCATCGCGCTCCTGCTCATCGGGTGGTCGGTGCTCGACGTCGTGGGTGAGCGCACCACCTCACCGCTCACGATGCTCGCCGACATCGCCTTCTGGCCCATCGAGTTCCGGATCATCGGGCTCGTCGGTGTGGCCCTCGTCGTCCTGGTCGTGGTGCTCGCCTTCACCCGACTCGGCGACCTCTCTGTCGAGCACGCCCTCCGGCGAGCCGGGCTGGTGGCCCAGCTGCGGTTCGCGGTGACCCTCCAGGACGTGCGCACCGTCGTGCTGCTGCGTCGACAGCTCTCGCAGGAGATGCCCCGGCTGCGGCCCTGGGTGCGCATCGGCCGGGCCCGCCGACGCACGTTCGTCCCTGTGGCGTGGAAGCGCGACTGGCAGAGCTACCTTCGCTTCCCGCTCCCCCGGCTCGTGCGGATGGCGGGGCTCGGCATCGTGGCCGGACTCTCCCTCGGGGTGATGTGGCGCGGCACGATCCCGGCGGTGGTGATCGCCGGGCTGGCGCTCTACCTCGCGGCCTACGACGCGGCCGAGCCCACCGCCCAGGAGGTCGACCACCCGACCCGCTGGGAGAGCTACCCCGAGTCGCCCGGGCGGCTGTTGCTGCACCACCTCGCCGCCGCCTTCGTCGTCATGGTGGTCGTGTGCCTGTTCACCGGCGTCGCCGCCCTCGCCCTCGTGCCGTGGGACGTCGTCTGGAAGCTCTGGATCTCGCTGGTGATCCCTGTCGCCGGGGCGGCCGCCGTCTCCGCCACCATCAGCACCTCGCAGGGCGCACCCAACGTCGCCGGCCTGGCCGGTCTCGGACCCGACATCATGGGCTGGGTGATGCTCGCCCGGGTCGTGATCCCACCGGCCATCACGGTCGTCGCCCTCCTGCCGTTGCTGGGCGCCGGATCCGACGCTGACCAGCTCCAGACGACCCGCGTGGGCAACGCCAGCGTGTACGCCCTCTTCCTCGCCGGGTTGGGAATGCTCTACATCTACACACGGAAGCCCAAGCACCTGTGACCTCTCCCTTCGCCCTCCCCAAGCAGCCACCGACCCCGGCCACCGAGCCCCGGCTCGACCCGAAGGCGGCGCTGCAGACCCTCGATCTGAGCAAGGACTACGGCGACGGCATGGGCCTCGTCTCCGAGCTCGACATCAAGATCGGGCACGGCGAGCTGATCATGCTCGTGGGCCCCAACGGTGCCGGGAAGTCGACCTTCCTCGGGCTGGCGTCGGGGATGCTCGAGCCGACCAACGGCTGGGCCTTCATCGGCGGGAACCCGGCCGGCACCATCGAGGCCCGCGCCGCGCTCTCCTACCTGCCGGACAGCCCGGTGCTCTACGACGACCTCAGCCTCGGCGAGCACGTCGAGTACGTCGCACGGCTCCACCACACCCAGGACTGGGAGGAGTACGCCGACGACCTCATCGACATGTTCGGCCTGACCGACCGGATCGACGACCTGCCGTCGCGCTTCAGCCGCGGCCTGAAGCAGAAGACCGGCCTCATCCTCGGACTCATCCGGCCCTTCCGGGTGATGCTCGTCGACGAGCCGTTCGTCGGGCTCGACACCCCCGGCCAGGAGACGCTGGTCGAGATCCTCAGCGACGTCGTCGAGCAGGGGGCGACGGTGGTGTGCTCCACCCACCAGCTCGACCTGGTGCCCGCCGCCACCCGGTGCATCGGCCTGCAGGACGGCGCCCTCGTCTACGACGGCAAGGTCACCGCCGAGAAGATCCGCGAGCTCGTCGGCGGCGATTGACGCGTGGCCGATCGCCCGGACGGACCCGACCGTCCCTACATGCGCGGCATCCTCTCCGAGCCCCTCGACCTCGACGGTGACGGCCCTCGGGTGAAGAAGCCGCCCCGCCGGGTGGCTGCCGCCGCCGGGCTGGAGGTCACGGTTCGGGGCACCCCGGTCACCGGCGTCGTGGTGGCGTGCGACAAGGCGTTCGTGACGGTGCGAGACATGCACGGCCGCGACCACAAGGTGCGCCTGCGCGACGGCGCGTTCGCCCTCGGCAAGGAGCCCGTGACGCTGGTGCGTCCGGCCCCAAACCCCGGCGCCTCCTCCGGCAGCTCGCGCACGGCGTCGGGCTCGGTGGCCGTTCCCGGCGCCCCGGCACGGGTCGCCCGGGCCAGCCGCATCCTCGTCGAGGGCGTCCACGACGCCGAGCTGGTCGAGAAGGTCTGGGGCGACGACCTGCGCATCGAGGGCGTGGTGGTCGAGCCGCTGCAGGGAGCCGACAACCTGGTCGAGGTCGTGCGCAGCTTCGGGCCCCGCTCCGGACGGCGCCTCGGCATCCTCCTCGACCACCTCGTCGACCAGTCGAAGGAGTCGCGGCTGGCGGCCGGCATCGACCACCCCGACGTGCTGGTGACCGGCCACCCGTTCGTCGACATCTGGGCCGCGGTCCGACCGAAGGTGGTCGGCATCCCGGCCTGGCCCGAGGTGCCGAAGGGCGAGAACTGGAAGGAGGGCGTCTGCGCCCGCCTCGGCGTGTCCGACCCCCGCGCCTTCTGGAAGCAGATCCTCGGCTCGGTCCGCAGCTACGCCGACCTCGAGCCGCCCCTCGTCGGTGCCGTCGAGCAGCTCATCGACTTCGTCACCGAGCCCGCCTGACCCGCACCCCGCCGGTCAGCGGTGGCGGTCGAGGAAGTCGACGACGGCTGTGGTGAAGGCGTCGTTGCGGTCACCCGCCACCATGTGACCGGCGCCGGAGACATCGACGAACTCGACCTCCGGGAACTTCTCGCAGAAGGCGCGAGCGCCTTCCTCGCTCACCAGATCGCTCGAGCGCCCCCGCACGAGCATCATCGGAGTGCCGCCGTCGAGGATCGACCGCACGCACGCCTCGAGCCGCTCGACGTGCATGACCTCGGTCGGCGCTCGGCGTGACCCCGCGGCGATGAAGGCCGGGTCCCAGTGCCAATACAGGCGGCCGTCGATCTCCCGCACGTTCTTGCGCAGCCCGGAGATGTCGTCGGGGCGGGGGCGGTGCGGGTTGTAGGCCGCCACGGCGTCGGCGACCTCGTCCAGGGTGGCGAAGCCGTCCTCGGCGTTGGCGGTCATGAACGTGGTGATCCGCTCGGCACCGGCGCTCTCGATCCGAGGGACGACGTCGACGAGCACCACCCC
>DATDIY010000446.1:0-3624 GCA_036520815.1 Acidimicrobiales bacterium | reverse complement strand
GTCCGATGACGCCCACAAGCGCTTCGAGGCCTACGGCTGGCACGTGGAGAACGTCGGCGAGATCGGTGAGGACGTCGACGCCCTCGAGGCCGCCGTCCGCCGGGCCATGGATGTCGACGACCGACCGTCGATGATCATCCTGCGCAGCCACATCGGCTACCCGTCCCCGAAGTACACCGACACGGCCCACGCCCACGGCAACCCGCTCGGCGCCGAGGAGATCGCCGCCACCAAGGCGCTGATGGGCATCCCCGACGAGCCGTTCTGGATGCCCGACGACGTGATCGAGCACATGCGCGAGGCCGGCGCCCGCGGTCGCGAAGCCCGGGAGAAGTGGGAGGCACTGCACGAGGGCTGGACCGAGGACCGCGAGGCTCTCGACGCCGCCCTCGCCGGCGGTGGCGTCCCCGGATGGAAAGACGCGCTCCCGACGTGGGAGGTCGGTGAGAAGGTCGCCACCCGCAACGCGGGGAAGGCTGTCGTCAACGCCCTCGTCCCGGTCGTGCCCGGCCTGATCGGTGGTGGCGCCGACCTCACCGGCAACACGGGCACCGAGATCACGGGCGAGAAGCCCTTCTCGGTGAGCGATCGCCATGCCCGCCAGCTGCACTACGGCATCCGCGAGCACGCCATGGGCTCGATCATGAACGGCATGGCGGCCCACGGCGGCGTTCGACCCTTCGGCGGCACCTTCTTCGTGTTCTCCGACTACATGCGCCCGGCTGTCCGGCTCGCCGCGCTGTCGGAGCTGCCGGTCATCTACTCGTGGACGCACGACTCGGTCGGGCTCGGCGAGGACGGCCCCACCCACCAGCCCATCGAGCACCTGGCGTCGCTGCGGGCCATGCCCAACCTCCTGGTGATCCGTCCGGCGGACGCCAACGAGACCGCTCAGGCCTGGGGCATCGCCATCGAGCACGGCGGCCCGACCGCGCTGATCCTCACCCGCCAGAACCTCCCCGTGCTCGAGGGCAGCGTCGGTCACGACGGTGTGGCCAAGGGCGCCTATGTCCTGGTGCCCACCGAAGGCGAGCCCGACATCGTGCTCATCGGCACCGGCTCGGAGGTGCAGCTCTGCGTGGCCGCCGCCGAGACCCTCGCCGCCGAGGGCGTCGCCGCCCGCGTGGTCTCGTTCCCGAGCTGGGAGCTCTTCACTCTCCAGGACGACGACTACCAGGAGTCGGTGCTGGGCGTGGAGGCCCCTCGCCTGTCGATCGAGGCCGCATCCACCTTCGGCTGGACGCAGTGGGCCGACGACAGCATCGGCATCGACCACTTCGGTGCGAGCGCTCCCGGGCCGACACTCATGGAGCAGTTCGGCATGACCGCGGCCAACGTCGTCGAGCGCGCTCGGGCGTTGCTCGCCGAGATCTGACCGCATCCCTCTCGCCACTCACCCGGACCGCCCGTCCCTCTCTCCGTCTGGAGCCCACGATGAGCCGACTGATCGATCTCTACGCCACTGAGGGACAGAGCCCCTGGCTCGACAACGTCCGCCGCGACTGGATCGTCGACGGCACCATGCAGAGATGGGTCGACCGGGGCGTCCGGGGCGTCACCTCCAACCCGACGATCTTCCAGAAGGCGATCTCGGGCGGCAACGCCTACGACGAGCAGTTCCAGACGCTGCTGAAGGAAGGCAGGAGCGTCCTCGACAGCTACTGGGAGATGGTCGTCGACGACATCACCGACACCCTCGCCATCCTCCGTCCGGTGCACGACGCCAGCGACGGAGTCGACGGGTACGTCTCGATCGAGGTCTCTCCCCTGCTGGCCCGCGACACCGCTGGCACGACGGAGGCCGCCCGGGCGCTGCACGACCGCATCTCCCAGCCCAACCTCTATGTGAAGATCCCCGGCACCGCCGAGGGCCTGCCCGCCATCGAGCAGATGATCTCGGAGGGCAACAGCGTCAACGTCACGCTCCTGTTCTCGGTCGATCGCTACCGCGAGGTGATGGAGGCCTACATCTCCGGGTTGGAGAAGGCCGAGGGCGACCTCTCGGGGATCTCGTCGGTCGCCTCGTTCTTCGTCAGCCGGGTCGACACCGAGGCCGATCGGCGCCTCGACGCCGTGGGCACGCCCGCCGCGAAGGCACTGGAGGGGAAGGTGGCGGTCGCCAACGCCCAGGTCGCCTACCTGGCCTTCCTCGAGACCTTCACCGGCCCTCGGTGGGAGGCCCTCGTCGCCCGAGGGGCCCGGGTGCAGCGTCCGCTGTGGGCATCGACGTCCACCAAGGACCCGGCGCTCCCCGACACCCTCTACGTCGACACCCTCATCGGGCCCGACACGGTCAACACGATGCCCGACGCCACGCTCGACCACTTCGACGACCACGGCACCCTGGCCCGCACGATCGACGCCGATCCCGCTGCGGCCCGGGCCGTGCTCGACCAGCTGGCGGCGGTCGGGGTCGACCTGGCCGACGTCACCCGGACGCTCGAGGACGAGGGCGTGGCGTCGTTCTCCAAGTCCTTCGACGACCTGCTCGACTCCCTCTCGGCCAAGGCCTCCGACCTGTCGTGAACGGCGAGATCGTCGTCGTCGACGACGTCACCCAGGCGTTCTCGACGACGTTCGTCGAGGCCTACCAGGATCGACCCAACGACGGGTTCGCCGTCGCCTTGTCCGGAGGCAACACCGCCCGGAGCTGCTACCAGCGCCTGGCGGCCGACAGCGCGGACTCCATCGACTGGTGGAAGGTCGACGTCTACTGGGGCGACGAGCGTTGCGTGCCCCTCGACGATCCCGATTCGAACTACCACCTCGCCCGCGAGGCCCTGCTCGACCGAGTCGGGGCGGCCAACGCCACCTACCCGATGCGCTGCGACGAGGGCGCGGAGCCCTACCAGCTCCGCCTCGGTGAACTGGGCCGGATCGACCTGGTCCACCTCGGGCTCGGCCCCGACGGACACACGGCGTCACTGTTCCCGGAGTCGGCCGCTCTGCAGAGTGACCCGGGTCGGTTGGTCGTGATCAACGAGGATCCGCTCGGCCACAACCCCCACCCGCGCATGACCCTCACCTTCGAGGGCATCGCCCGGGCCCGCCTGGTGGTCGTGACCGTCGAGGGCGAGGCCAAGCGCGAGGCGTTCGCCCGGGTGCAGGCCGGCGACCCCACGGCGCCGGCCAGCCACGTCACCGCCGACCGGATCGTCTGGCTCGTCGATCACGCCGCCTTCGGCGACTGAGGCTCAGCGCGCAAAGACCTGCCGGCCGGTCGCCACGACCGAGCGGTGCCCGTGCCTCAGGGCCGCAGGCGACGCGTCGTCAACGACGCACGGCCGAGCAGACGGAGGAGGAGCCGATACACAGTGGCGCTGTAGGGCCACTGGGTCACGACCTTCCCGGTGGAGGTGCTGAAGTAGTTGTTGCTCTCTACCCAGACGGTCGACTCCACCCGTGACTGCAGCCACGTGTGGAAGCGATCGGCCCATGACCTCCTGACCTCGACCGCGGTGACCCGTTCGCTCTGCATGCGTTTGATCGCGCGGGTTGCGTATCGGGCCTGGGCGAGCAGGTTGGAGACGATCTCCCCGCCGTTCGTGCCGGGCCCGTAGATGATGAACAGGTTCGGGAACGTCGGCACCGTGACACCGAAGAAGCCGCGCGGCTCGTCGGCCC
>DATDIY010000445.1:0-3888 GCA_036520815.1 Acidimicrobiales bacterium | reverse complement strand
TCGTCGAACGGGGCGAGACCCAGAGCGACCAGGTCCACGTGCTCGCCGAGCGCCTGCTCGCCCCGCTGGTCTCGGCCCAGGTCGACACGCTGCTGCTCGGCTGCACGCACTACCCGTTCCTGGCCCGCACCATCAGCGACGTGATGGGGCGCGATGTCGTGCTCGTCGACTCGGCTGACGAGACGGCGTTCCGGGTGCGGGCCATGCTGGGCGAGCTCGACCTCGGACGGCCGTCCGACGAGCGACCGGGCCGCCACACCTTCGAGTCGTCCGGCGACATCGAGGTCTTCCGTCGGCTCGGCCGGCAGCTGCTCGGCCCCGAGCTCGACGAGGTGAGGAGCGTGGTGTGGGGCTGAGCCTCACGGTGCTGGGGTGTTCCGGCAGCTATCCCTCGGCGGAGTGCCCGTGCAGCGGCTACCTGGTCAGCTACGAGGACACCCATGTGGCGGTCGACCTCGGGCCGGGATGCCTGTCGAACATGCAGCGCCACATCGAGCTGCCGGAGCTGACCGGGGTCGTGCTCTCCCATGCCCACCCCGACCACTGGGTCGACCTGACCGGGCTGCACGTGGCGCTGAAGTACCGCTACGGGAGCGAGGAGGTGCCGGTCTGGGGCACGGCCGAGAACCGGGGGATGGCGCTGCTCGTCACCGGTGCCATCGAGCCCACCTTCGACTGGCACGTGACCGGTGACGGCGACGACTTCGCCATCGGGCCGTTGCGGGTGCGCCTCGATCGCACCGACCACTACGTCGAGACCCACGCCGTGCGGATCGACGCGCCCGACGGCACGTCGCTCGTCTACTCGGCCGACACCGGACCGGACTGGTCGCTCGATCGGTTCGCCCACGGCGTCGACCTGGCCGTGGTGGAGGCGACCTACGGCACCGACGTCGACGCCGAGGGGATCAAGCACCTGTCGGCCCGGCAGGCCGGTGCGATGGCCAAGGCGGCGGCCGCCCGACGGCTGGTGCTCACCCACATGTGGCCCGGCTCGGACCCGCGGGTGCACGCTCGCAACGGCGCCGACGCCTACGGTGCCCCGGTCACCCTGGCCGCCCCCCACGAGAGGTACGAGCTGTGAGACCTGATGGTCGCCAACCCGACGAGCTGCGCGAGATCACCATCGAGCGCGACTTCACCGATGCCGCGTCGGGCTCGGTGCTGATCACCGCCGGCCGCACCAAGGTGCTGTGCACGGCCTACGTCGACGACGACGTGCCCCGCTGGATGCGAGGTAGCGGCAAGGGCTGGGTGACCGCCGAGTACTCCATGCTGCCGGGCGCCTCGCCGGAGCGGATCCGTCGGGAGGTCTCGAAGGGCTCGCCGTCGGGCCGCACCCACGAGATCCAGCGGCTGATCGGCCGTTCGCTGCGGGGCGTGTGCGACATGGTGGCGCTGGGGGAGCGTCAGGTCGTCGTCGACTGCGACGTGTTGCAGGCCGACGGTGGCACCCGCACCGCCGCCATCACCGGTGGCTACCTCGCCCTGCACGACGCCCTCACCCGGGTGGTGCAGGCCGGTGTCATCGGTGCGCACCCGCTCACCGAGGCGTGTGCCGCGATCTCGGTCGGCATCGTCGACGGCACCCCGGTGCTCGACCTCCCCTACGTCGAGGACTCCGGGGCCGAGGTCGACATGAACGTGGTGATGACCGAGTCCGGCCGGTTCCTCGAGGTGCAGGGGACGGCCGAGGGGATGAGCTTCACCCGCGGCGAGCTCGACGAGCTGCTCGGTCTGGCCGAGTCCGGCATCAACGAGCTGATCGAGCTGCAGAAGCTGCTGTTGCTCGATCCGCCCGAGCCCCGTCGCAGCGGCCGCTGAGCGCGGTGCGCCTCGTCGTCGCCTCGGCCAACCGGGACAAGGTGGCCGAGATCGCCGCCATCCTGGGGCCGGCGGGCGTGGAGCTCGTGGCTCGGCCCGCGTCCGTTCCCGACGTCGTCGAGGACGCCGACACCCTCGAGGGCAACGCCCGCCTCAAGGCGGTGGCGATCGCCGAGGCGACGGGGGAGCCGGCGGTGGCCGACGACACCGGGCTCGAGGTCGACGCCCTCGGCGGTGCGCCCGGCGTCCGGTCGGCCCGCTACGCGGGGGAGGACGCGACCTACGCCGACAACGTGGCCACGCTCGTGCACGAGCTGGTCGTCGCCGGCGCCACGACGATCGATCAGCGCAGGGCCCGGTTCCGCACGGTGGCGTTGGTTCGGTGGCCCGACGGCACCGAGCTCGCGGTCGACGGCGTCGTCGAGGGCCACATCGCCCTGGAGGCGCGGGGTGGCGCCGGCTTCGGCTACGACCCTCTGTTCGTGCCCGACGACGCCGACGGCCGCACCTTCGCCGAGATGTCCTCTGCGGAGAAGCACGCCGTCAGCCACCGCGGCCGCGCCTTCCGCGCCCTCGCCACCGCCCTGGCCAGTCGCTGACGCCCCGACCTCACCACCCGACTCCGCGGCATCCTCCACCCGGCCCAAGCTGGCTCACGTGGTGCTGGCGGCGGGATGTGGTGAGCCACCTTTGGCGCTCGATCTCCAAGCTGGCTCACGTGGTGCTGCCGGCGGGATGTGGTGAGCCACCATTGGCGAGAGGGGCGGTAGGATACCCCCGTGGGTACCTGAGGAATCTAGGAGGAGGGCCTGTGATGGAGCTGCCCGAAGAGGTCGTCGCCGACGTGCGGACGCGCCTGCGCCGCGTCGCCGGCCAGGTCCAGGGGATCGAGCGCATGCTCGAGGAGGGCCGTGAGTGCCGCGACATCGTCACCCAGCTCTCTGCCGCCACCAGTGCCCTGGAGCAGGCCGGGTTCCGACTGATCGCCGCCGGTCTGACCTACTGCATGGAGAACCCCGAGCAGGCCGAGGCCGAGGGCTACCCGTTGGCCGAGGTCGAGAAGATGTTCATGAAGCTGGCGTGAGCGTCGGAGGCACCCGGCCGCGTCGGTGTCAGGGCCGCTGCCGGCCAGACTGTCGGGCGTGATGGACGACGGGTACTCGTACCAACCTCCGCCTCCACCCCCGCCGCCCCTGCCTCAGGCGCCCGAGGGCTACCGCGCCCAACCCGTCATCCGGTGGGGGTTGGGCGACGTGTTCTGGGGGCTGCTGCTCTACCTGGTCGGCGGGGTCGCCGCCGCCCTCGTGCTGGTCGCCACCGGCCAGGTCGATTCGAGCGGCGAGATCGAGAACCTGAACCCGGTGCTGGTCGCCCTGCTGCTGATGGGCGGCTGGCTCGGTTTCGTCGGCTGGCCGGTCGTCGCCACCTACACCAAGGGCCAACGCAGCCTGGCCAAGGACTTCGGTCTCGAGATCCGGTGGATCGACGTCGGTTGGGGTGTGCTCGCCGGCGCCATCGCCATCGGGTTGTCGGTGCTGGCCAACCTGGTGTGGCGGCTGTTGAGCGGCGACGACGCGCCGAGCAACGCCGGGTTCCTTCCCGAGGACCCGACCGTGCTGGGCGCGTTGGTGCTGTTCGTGTTCGTCGCCGTGCTCACCCCGATCGCCGAGGAGCTGTTCTTCCGCGGGCTGTTGCTCCGCGCTGCCGGGCGCAGGTGGGGTCTCCCGATCGGCGTGGCGGTCAGCTCCGTGGTGTTCGGGTGCCTGCACTTCGAGGGCTCGGCGTGGCACGGGCTCTTCTTCGTCGTCGTCACCGCCGTCTACGGCGCCGTGTTCGCCTGGGTGGTGGTGCGCGCCGGAGGGCGCCTCGGGCCCTCGATCGTCGCCCACGCCTGCGTGAACGGCCTCGGGGTGATCGCGCTTCTCGTGGGCTGACGCTGCTCCTCGGCGACGGGTCTGATCCCTCGATCGACAGGATCCGCCGCGCTGGTCGTTGTGTCGTGAAACGATCGGACCTTGCGTCGTGAACGGTCGCGCCGCCGCCACCACCTCCGAGGAGCGAACC
>DATDIY010000444.1:0-13729 GCA_036520815.1 Acidimicrobiales bacterium | reverse complement strand
CCCTGTAGATTCAAGGGTGCGGGTCCAACCGCAGTCAGGGGGACAACCGATGTCGACCGTCCCAGAGCCACCGCGCGACGCACCGCCCGGGATGTGGGCCGCAGATGACGATCCGGCCATGGCGTTCGACGAGGACTGCAGTCCCACCCGCGTCTGCCGCAACGCCCGGCAGTTCGGCTTCGAAGGCTTCGCGGACGACGGCGGCGACCTCGAGAGCGCCTGGCGGGGCCTGCTGGAGCGTGAAGGCAAGCTCAACCTGTCCGGCGAGACCGTCCACGACCTCGTCTTCGGTCCCCGAGACTCGAACTGACGCCGCCGCCCGGATCCGGCGATGAGCCACCCCGTCTCCGGCGAGAGCGCAGCCGACCCGACCGAGCTCCAGGAGCTGCTCCGCACCGGTGGGTACCTCGCCGACCGGGGTCTCGCCACCGCGATGTTCGTCGCCATCAGGTTGGGTCGACCGGTCCTGCTCGAAGGCGAGGTCGGCGTCGGCAAGACCGAGATGGCCAAGGTCCTGGCCCAGGTCTTCGACCGCCACCTCGTCCGCCTCCAGTGCTACGAGGGCATCGACACCTCCCAAGCGCTCTACGAGTGGGACTACGCCCGCCAGATGCTGCACGTTCGGGCCCTCGCCGAACAGCAGATCCACGACGACCGTGCCGTCGAGCGGCTCTTCGGACCGGAGTTCCTGCTCGAGCGCCCACTGCTCGAAGCGGTGCGTGCCGGTGACCGGTGCGTGCTGCTCGTCGACGAGATCGACCGGGCCGACGACGAGTTCGAGGCGTTCCTGCTGGAGCTCCTGTCCGACTTCCAGATCACCATCCCCGAGGTGGGCACCATCCGGGCCGAGTCACGACCGCTGGTGGTCCTCACCTCGAACCGCACCCGCGAGCTGCACGACGCCCTGAAGCGGCGGTGCCTCTACCACTGGATCGGCTACCCGAGCGCCGAGCAGGAGCTGGCCATCGTCCGGTTGCGGGCGCCCGAGGTGCCCGAGGTCCTGGCCCGCAAGGTCGTCCACGCCGTCAACCGCCTGCGCGCCATGGAGCTGGCCAAGCCCCCGGGTGTGGCCGAGACCATCGACTGGGTGACCGCCCTCGACCTGCTCGGTTCGCAGGACCTCGACGCGCAGAGCGCCCTCGACACCCTGGGGTCGGTGGTCAAGGACCGCGACGACCTCGACCTGGTCTCGACCGACCTCATGGCCGTGCTCCCCGATGCCTGACGACACCGCCCTGCTCGACCGCCTCGTCGAGTTCTCGCGCGAGCTGCGGGCCGAGGGCGTGCCGCTCGGGTCGGGCGACACGTTGACGTACTGCGAGGCGATGGCCACCCTGGATCCCGGGAACCTCCACGACCTCTACTGGGGGGGCCGCACCACGCTCGTCACCCGGCGCGACCAGATCGCCACCTACGACCGCGTGTTCCGGCGGTTCTTCCTCGGCATCGACGATCGCGGCGAGGAGCCCTCGGCGCCGCCGCCGGCCCCCTCGACGACCGCCGAGTCCCAAGGCGTGCTCCACATCAGGGACAACGAGGCCGTCGACGGCACCGAGGACGGCGACGACGAGACCTCGCTCGGGCTGATGGCCTCCGACATCGAGGTGTGGCGGGACAAGGCCTTCACCACCTGCACCCCCGAGGAGCTGGTCGCCCTGCGACGGATCATCGACCAGATGCGCCTGGACCCACCCCGCCGCCGGGGCCGGCGCCGGAGGTCGGACCGGCGGGGCGAGCTCATCGACATGCGCAATGCCGTGCGCGATGCGGTCCGCCACGGCGATCCGGCGCGGCTACCGAGGACCCGTCGCAAGCTCCGGGTCCGGCCCCTCGTGCTCATCCTCGACGTGTCGGGCTCGATGGCCGACCACTCGCGCAACCTCCTGCAGTTCGCCTATGCGATGCACAGGGCCGCGGGCAAGGTCGAGGTGTTCTGCTTCGGCACGAGGCTCACGAGGATCACCCCGGCCCTGCAGCGCCGACGGCCCGACGACGCCATGGCCGGCGCGGCGGCCCGGGTGTTGGACTGGGACGGCGGCACCCGCATCGGCGACTCGCTCGACCAGTTCGTGAAGCAGTGGGCCCGCCGGTCGATGAGCAGGAGCAGCATCGTCGTGATCTGCTCCGACGGTCTCGACCGCGGCGACCCCGCGGTGCTCGCCGCTGCGATGGCGCGGATCCGGCGCCTCTGTCACCGGATCGTCTGGGTCGATCCCGACAAGGGGGCGGACCCCGGGTTCCGGCCCAACACCCTCGGCCTGATGGTCGCCGCCGAGTTCGTCGACTCGATCGAGTCGGGCCACAACCTGCGCAGCCTGGAAGACTTCGCCGCACGGATGGCAGAGATGCGGTAGCCACCATGCGATGGAGCGTCTCGATCCAAGCGGAGGGTGACCGGGTGGTCGAGCTCGACGAGGTCGTCGCACTGGCCGACGCGGTGGCCCGGCTCGGAGGGGTCGCGTCGGGCGTCGGCGCCACGGCCTACGGCGCCCAGATCGTCGTCGAAGCCGACTCGGCCGACGCGGCCGTCGACCTGGCGGTGCCGGTGTTCGCGGACGCCGCCGCCGAGGCGGGGCTCCCGCCGTGGCCCGTCACCCGGGCCGAGGTGATCGGCGAGGACGACGACCCCGGCGACGGGCCGTGATCCGGCTCGGGTCGCTCGCCGGCTACCCCTTCGAGGGCCCTCGGGTGCTCGCCGGCTGGACGCCGCCAGCGCTCCCGGCGGTCTACGCCGTCCTGTACCGGCCCGACCCGGAGGGCAAGCCCCAGGACTTCGCCGTGGTCTACGTCGGCCACTCCGACGACCTGTCTCTCGAGCGCTTCCCGTTCAAGCACCCCGAGGCCCCGTGCTGGATCGAGCGGGCGGGGAGCCGCTGGGCCGTGCACGTCTGTTACTACGAGGTCCCCGGCGGGCTCCCGTCCCATCGCGAGCAGATCGTCCGGGAGCTGGTCGCCGTCTACCGCCCCGGGTGCAACACCGACCAGTTCGACCACGCGTGGAAGGACGCGTGGATCGGCACCTACACGGCGCCTACCACCGGCCCCCTCACCACCGACCGCGACCCTTCGTCCGAGCGCTAGGCCGACGCCTCGGGGCGGTAGCCGACCCCGTCGAGCATGCGCGTCCGGCGGGTACCCATCGCCGGCCGCGCCGGGGGGCGCGGCGCTTCGGGCTGAGGTTCGTAGGTCGCGCCGGCGACGATGCCCTCGGCCATGCCGTACAGCAACGGGAGCGCACCGGCGACCACGCCGCCGGTGTGGTTGATGCGCTCGAGGCCGGCGTCGATCGGCTCGGCGTTCTTCTCGACGGTCCACACCAGCGAGGCGCTGGACTCGAGCTTCTCCGCCACCCGGGTGAGCTGCGAGCCCACGATGAACAGGTAGACGGCGAGCCCGGCGATGAGCAGGACGATGTCGACGACGGAGAGGACGACCAAGGTGGTGTTCATGCGCGCACCTTGTCGAGGACACGGCCCAGGAACAGGTGGTGCTCCAGGCCTTCGGACAGGACGGCCTCGACTCGTGCGGCGGTCTCGCCGATCAGCGCCGTGTCGGCGGTGTTGGCGGCAGCCTGTTCGAGCGTGGCGTTGATCATGTCGACCCGCTGTTCGATGGTGCGGACCAGCACGACGAGGATCGTGAGCAGGGCGGCGACGGCCAGCACGACGACGAACCCGCCGATCACTGCGCCCCACCACAGGTTCTCCTGGGTGGATGTCAATGCGAGCACGGACATGGTCAGCCTCCCAGCTGGTGCCGGCCCCGCTCGAGGCCGGCGACGATGGCCTCGGCGGATGCGATGGTCTCAGCGAGACCGCTGAGCGCGGCGGTGTTCTCCACGGAGTCCTCGAGCGAGTCGTTGATCTCGGCGGCATGGCGCCCGATCGACCGGGCCAGGAACAAGATGGGGACGACCAGCGCCACGACGACCAGCACGACGATGATCCCCGCCGTGTAGCCGATGGCCCACCCCGTGGTCGAGCCTTCGGCGAGGAGAGTCGTCACGGGTTCACTCCCCTGGGATCGACACGCAGAAGTCGCGAACCGGGCTCAAGCTCTGGTTCACGGACGGGACCACGGTGGGCACCGTGCTCGTCTTCTCGGCAATGACCTGCACCCCGCCGACGACGTGCGCCAGCGTCTTGTCGATCGCCATCAGATGCCCGATCACCCGCACCAGCCCGAGAGCGGCGGCGGCGACGATCAGGGTGGCAATGACCACCGTTACCCACGCGACAGCTTCCATGTCCTCGTCTCCCTGTCAGCCGAGCAGCTTCCCGACCGAGCCCGCGTACCGGACGGCGCCATCGGCGACCGCCTCGATCGTGGTGTCGGTCGTGGCCAGCAGCTCCGGTGTCGTGTCGACCTGTCCGATGATGGCGACGCCGCCAGCGAGGACGTCGTCGCTGGCGGCGCGGATGCGCTCCAACGCGGCCAGCACCCGGTTGAGCAGCGCGACGAGGACGGGCACCACGACCACGAGCAGCACCACGTTTCCGATCCACCACAACCACATGGGACGAACCTCCTCGTCAGCTCATCTGCGGGCGATAGGGAAGGAAGAAGCGCCGGAACACCCGAGCCAGCGCCATGCGGGCGGCCCGGAGTGCGATGACCAGGCCACTGGCCGGCTTCACGGCCTGCACCTGATCGGGGTCGACTCCGCGGGAGAGGGCGTCGAGCCGGCTGGTCATGTTGGTGGCGAAGTCCCCGAGCAGCACCGAGGTGACGTCGGAGACCATCCCGCGGCCGTACTGGGCGGCGGCGCCGGAGAGCTGGAGGTCGAGCGCCACGTCCACCTTGGTGCCGCCAGCCGAGGGTGTGAGCCGGGCGTTGAGGGACAGCGCGGCCTGGCCTCGCCCCTTCTTGTCGGCGC
The DNA here is from genome assembly GCA_036520815.1 of Acidimicrobiales bacterium. Lineage (GTDB taxonomy): Bacteria > Actinomycetota > Acidimicrobiia > Acidimicrobiales > Acidimicrobilacustridaceae > CAMFLJ01. The sequence continues at coordinate 8,853 of DATDIY010000444.1, read as the reverse complement.
CCGACGCATCCACCACGATGGTCCGGTTGCCTTCGTTGCGGTCCGTGATCTTGGCCTCGCCGTCGAACTCGAGCTTGACCGGCCCCATGCGGATCAGGACCGAGCCCTCGTAGTGGTCGGGGCCCACCTCGTCGGTCAGCTCGGCACCGGGCAGGCAGGCGGCCACCTGTGGGATGTCGCCGAAGAACGCCCACACCTTGTCGACAGGCTGGTCGACGAGGAACCCGTTGGTGATCAGCATCACGCCTCCCCCGACACGTCCGCTCCGACCTGCTTCACGAAGGTGGAGCGGCAACCGGCGCAGCAGAAGTAGTAGGTCTCGCCCTCGAACTCGAAGGAGATCGCCCCGTCGTCGACAGCGACGGTCATCCCGCAGATCGGGTCGATCGCCTGCACGGCAGGCTCGGGGGGAACGAACTCGACGTCGAGGGCGCCCGAGGCACGAAGCTGGACCAGCTGGGCCAGGATCGACACGGCGACCTCCTTGTGGTTGGTGGGGCCGAGGTCGAGGCCGACCGGCACCTGCAGGGCGTCGATCACCTCGCGGGTCACGCCACGGTCGGCGAGGTAGCCACGCAGGGCATCGCCTCGCTTGGCCGAGGCGACCACACCCAGGTAGACGGGGTTGGCCGCGATGGCGTGCTCGAGGGCGTCCTCGTCGCCGTGCCCCTGGGTGGCGATGACCACCAACGAGCGACGGTCGACGCGGGTGCCTACGAAGTCGGGCCCGTCGACGACCTCGGCCTGCCAGTCGAGGTCGCGTGCGAGCTGGGCGAGCGTGTGGGCCATCGGTGACCGGCCGACGACGACGAGGTGGGGAACCGACAGCACCGGTTCGATGTAGATCTGCAAGGCACCCTCGCTCTGGCAGGCGATGGCGACCGCCGTCGTCCCTCGCGGGAGATCGCCGTAGTGGTCCGATGCGCCGAGGGCCAACAGGCGCGGTCGGCGTTCGCCGAGCGCCTCCAGCGCCTCGCGGACGAGCACCGGCTCGGCACAGGCCCCGCCGATCCATCCCCGGATCTCGCCGTCGGCGGTCACGATGGCCCGGGATCCGTTCTGCCCCGACGACGGCGCCTCCCGCCACACGACGGTGGCCAGCACGAACTCCTCGCCGGCGCGACGCAGCCCGGTGGCGTGCTCCAGCACGCCCCACCCGTCGAGGAACCGTTCGTCGCTCATCAGTCCGTCCTCACCGGAGGAGCGCCCGAGACGTCGTGGTGTTGTGTCAGCGCCTCGTACACCCGGTCGGGGAGCAGCGGCATGTCGATGTTGCGCACGCCGGTGCCCTGCAGGGCGTCCATGACCGCGTTGACGTACGCGGCGGGGCCGCCGACGGTGGCGCACTCGCCGATGCCCTTGGCGCCGATGGGGTGGTGCGGGCACGGGGTGACCACCTCGTGCAGCTCGAACCCCGGCGTCTCCCACGCGGTGGGCAGCAGGTAGTCCATGTAGTTGGAGCCGATGCAGTTGCCCTCGGCGTCGAAGGTGATGAACTGCATGCTCGCCATGGCGTAGGCCTCGGTGAGGCCGCCCATGATCTGCCCCTCGACGATCATCGGGTTGATGCGCACCCCGCAGTCGTCGACCGCGACGACGCGCAGGACGTCCCACAGGCCGGTGTCGGGGTCGATCTCGACCGTGGCGATGTAGCACGCGAACGGCCAGGTCAGGTTGGGTGGGTCGTAGTAGGCGGTGTTCTCGAGGCCGGGCTCGAGGCCGTCGGGCATGTTGGTGTAGGCGGCGTTGGCGCAGTCCTGGATGGTGACGCCCCGGTCGGGGGAGCTGCGCACGTAGAAGCGCCCGAGCTCCCACTCGACGTCCTCCTCGGACACCTCGAGGAGGTGGGCGGCGATCTTGCGGGCCTTGGCCCGGATCTTCCGCGAGACCATGGAGACCGCGGCTCCGGCGACCGGCGTGCTCCTCGAGGCGTAGGTGCCCATGCCGAACGGCGCGGTGTCGGTGTCGCCCTCCTCGACCACCACGTCCTCGGCCGGGATCCCGAGCTCGTGGGCCACGATCTGGGCCCAGGTCGTCTCGTGGCCCTGGCCCTGGCTCTTGGCGCCGGTGCGCAGGATGGCCTTGCCGGTCATGTGGACCCGCAGCTCGGCCGAGTCGAACATCTTGATGCCGAGGATGTCGTACTCGCGGCTGTTGCCCGCGCCGAGGGGCTCGGTCATGGTCGAGATGCCGATGCCCAAAAGGCGGCCCTTCTTGCGGGCCTCCTCCTTCTGGCGCAGGAAGTCCTGGTAGCCGATGGCCTGGAGCCCGATGTCGAGACACTTGCCGTACTGGCCGGAGTCGGTGAGGAACCCGAAGGGCGTGCGGTGGGGGAAGTCGTCGTCGCGGACCAGGTTGATCCGCCGGATCTCGGCCTGGTCGATGCCCAGGTCGCACGCGGCGGCGTGCACCATGCGCTCCTGGAAGAACATGGCCTCGGTGACCCGGAACGAGCAGCGGTAGGCGACGCCGCCCGGCGCCTTGTTGGTGTACAGGCCCCGGGCGGTGAGGTGGGCGGCAGGGATGTCGTAGCAGGCGAACGCCGAGTGCATCAGCCCGATCTTGAACTTGCTCGGCTGGGCGTCGGAGAAGAAGGCGCCGTGGTCGGACTCGGTGTGCATGCGGACGCCGAGGATCTTGCCGTCGCGGCGCAGGGCCAACTGGCCCTGGAGGTAGATGTCGCGGCCGAAGCCGGTGGAGATCAGGTTGCCGGACTTGTCCTCGATCCACTTGACCGGCCGCTCGAGCAGGATCGACGCCAGGATCGAGACCACGTACCCGGGGTAGACGGGGACCTTGTTGCCGAACCCGCCGCCGAGGTCGGGTGACACGATCCGGATCATGTGCTCGGGCAGCTCTGCGACGAGGGCCACCGCGGCCCGGATGATGTGCGGGGCCTGCGTGGTCATGTAGACGGTGAGCTTCGAGGTGGCACGGTCGAAGTCGGCGATCGAGCCGCAGGTCTCGATGGGGGAGGGATGCGACCTCGGGTAGTGCATCTCGATCTCGGAGATCACATCGGCCGAGGCGAAGGCCCGGTCGGTGCCCTCCTTGTCGCCGACCTCCCAGTCGAAGATGACGTTGTCGGGCTGGTTCTCCTTGTCGTCACGGATGACCGGCGCGCCGGGCGCCTGGGCCTGCTGCGGGTTGACGACCACCGGCAGGGCCTCGTACTCGACGACGATCGCCTCGCAGGCGTCCTTGGCGATGTAGGGATCGTCGGCGACGACGCAGGCGACCTCCTGGCCCTGGAACCGCACCTTGTCGGTGGCCAGCACGGCCTGGGTGTCGTAGGAGAGCGTCGGCATCCAGGCCAGGTTCCGGCTGGCCATCGTCTCGCCGGTCAGCACCAGCCGTACGCCGGGGATCGCCCACGCCCGGCTGGTGTCGATGGACAGGATCCGGGCGTGGGCCAGCGGGCTGCGCAGGATCTCCATGTGCAGCATCCCGGGCAGGACGATGTCGTCCACGTAGTTGCCCTTGCCCCGGATGAACCGGTTGTCCTCGACCCGTCGGCGGCTCGCCCCGAGCCCACCGATCTTCACCTCGTCGACGGTCATGGCCGCTCCCCTCTCAGCCCACGGCCTCGCCGCGCAGGCGGGCCGCCGCCTGGAGCACGGACTTCACGATGTTCTGGTAGCCGGTGCAGCGACACAGGTTGCCGGACAGGGCCCAACGGACCTCGTCCTCGGTGGGGTCGGGGTTCTCGTCCAGCAGCGCCTTGGCGCTCAGCATCATCCCGGGGGTGCAGAAGCCGCACTGGAGGCCGTGCTCGTCCTTGAACGCCTCCTGGACGGGATGCAGCTCGCTGGCCGTCGCAAGCCCCTCGACGGTGGTGATCTCGTGCCCGTCGGCCTGGACCGCCAGCATCGTGCAGCTCTTCACCGGCCGGCCGTCGTAGAGCACGGTGCAGGCTCCGCAGTTCGTGGTGTCGCAGCCGGTGTGGGTGCCGGTGAGCCGTAGGCCCTGGCGGAGCAAGTGGGCGAGCAGAAGGCGGGGTTCGATGTTGGCGGTGTGGGCCTCGCCGTTGACCGTGACGGTGACCCGCCTCGTCGGGACGTCGCCCGGCGCCGTCGGCGCCACCTCCTCGAACAGGCTCGTCATCTCAGGCGACCTTCTGGTTCGGGTTCCGGATGCCGGTCAGGATCCGGCTGGTGAAGGTCTCGACGATGTGGCGCTTGTAGTCGGCGCTGCCCCGGTGGTCGGAGCGAGGCTGCGCGGCCTGGGCGGCCAGCTCGGCGGCCCGCTCGATGCTGGCGGGGTCGAGGGAGCTGCCGACGAGCGCCTCGGCAGCATCGTTGGCATTGATGGTCGAACCCCCGACGCCGGTGAGGCCGACGCCGGCCCGGACCACCACGTCGCCCGAGCGCTCCAGCGCCACGGCGACGCCGGCGGTGGCGAAGTCGCCCACCCGCCGTTCGAGCTTGAGGTACCCGCCCGCCCGCTCACCGACCGGAGCTGGGACCACTGCCTCGATGGCCAGCTCGTCGGAGGCGAGCACGGTCTGGAACGGACCGTCCACGAAGTCGGCGACCGGGACGGAGCGGCGCCCCTTCGGCCCCTGGGCGACGACGGACCCGCCGAGGGCGATCATGACCGACGCCCAGTCGCCCTGCGGGTCGGCGTGGCAGACCGAGCCGACGATCGTGCCCCGGGTGCGCACGATGGGGTCGGCGACGAGCGGGGCGGCGGCGGCGATGGTGGGCTGCACCCGGGCCAGGTCCCGGTCCTTCTCGAGGTCGGCGTGGCGGCACAGCGCCCCGATGCGGTAGGTGCCGTCCGGGTCGGCCCGGTGGTAGTCGAGCCCGGGGATGCCGTTGATGTCGACGAGCAGGTCGGGCGAGGCGAAGCGGAGCTTCATCATCGGGACCAGGCTCTGCCCTCCCGCGAGGACCTTGGCTTCGCCATTGCCGTCGTGCAGCAACCGGATCGCCTCCTCGATGCTGCGAGGTGCCTCGTACTGGAACCGTGACGGGTACATGGCGTCCTCTCTCGTCTACCCGCGAGCACCCGGACCGTGCGGGTCGGGCACCGCGACGGGCAGCGACTCGGCATCGGGATCGGGCCGAGGCTCCTGGTGCGGTGGCCAAGGGCCCTGCACGGGCTGACCCGCGACCTTGAGGTGGTCGATGAGCTGCGGCCACGCCCAGACCGTCGGGCTCCTGCCCGTCTTGGGTGACTGCTCGATGAGTTCGTACACCCGGGGGTTGCCCCGGCTGTGACCTGACGATTCGATCGCCATGCGGTTCCCCCCGCATCTCAGAGCGACGTGTGGTTGATGGCCCGAGAGCCACATCTCTGAGGCTGCCCACGCTAGTACCGGTCGTCGAGGTCGGCACGGGGCTGCGCGTCGGGGTGATCCACCGGTGTCAGCGCGCGTCCGCAGCTCAGATCTTCATCGACATCGTGGTGAGCTGCAGCAGCGATGAAGCGCTGCCGCGTCGTTGGTGCCCACCCTTGCGCGTCCGTCTGGTCTCGTGGACGTCCAAGATCGACCCGCGGTAGGTCGCGCATCGAGTCGAGCTGGAGGCCGGGCTCGGGCCCAGATTCGGCGGCCCGACCGCCCGAACACCGCGATGGGCCCCACTACGCTGTCCCCCCGATCGACGGAGAGGGGTTTCGCGCCACCTTTTCGCCATCCCCCGCCCTCGTAGCTCAGGGGATAGAGCATCGGTTTCCTAAACCGTGTGCGGAGGTTCGAGTCCTCCCGGGGGCGCTCAACAACCCAGGTCCCAGCGATCTCGAGACTGCCGGCTGACGTCGCGGCAGCCGAGGGTCATCCCGACAGACCGCCGCGATGCCGAGATGTTCTTCCCGCGGTTCCGCTCACGAGCCGCTACGTGCTCCGGTTGCTGCTCCATTCGGGGCAGTGATATGTCACAAAGTGGAACTCCCGCTTGCGCAGCTGCTTCAGGAAGAGGAAGTCGCCCTTGTAGCCCCGGTGGTTCTCCTGACCGAACTCGATGTAGGTCCGCGGGCCGCCGAGGGTCGACGGCATCATCTTGATGCGTTCTAGCCCCGCGGAGATGCCCGGTCCGGTCAGGAGTGGTGCGTTGAAGATCGCCTCCGACGCGGCGCGGCCTTGGTCGTAGAGGAGGGCGAAGACCGTGTCGGCCTTGCGGTAGCCGAACCGCTTCTCGAACCGATCCAGCGCCGGGCCCCAGTTGCGGTTCTTCTCGAGGTCCTCGTGATCACCGATGGACTGCTCGATGCCGATCCACCCCTCAAGGAGGTCGGCCCAGATGTCGCCCCGCAGCGCCCACATGATGGCTGCGTTCATCACCTTGGGCGGATCCCAACCGACCCGCTCGAGGGAGGGGTTGATCTGCATGCTGTTCCAGCCGAAGCCGGCGTAGACGAGGGCGTCCGGCCCGAGGTCGCGGATCTGCCGGAACCCGAGATCGAGCTCGTCCTCGGTCGGCCGCTGCGCGAAGTAGTGCTCCTTGAGTATCTCGATCCCGTAGAGCGCGGCCTGCTCCCGGAAGAAGGACTGATACTCCGTATCGCCCGGCGAACGTTCTCCGGTCACGACGACCTGGCGATAGCCCTGCGACGCGCAGTACGAGGCGATGATCGCCATCTCCTCGCCATGCCCGCCGTTCGCCAACGAGAAGCAGTGCGGGCCCACGAAGCGCGTCGTGCCGGCCATCGAGATGAAGGGCACCCCGGTGTCGTTGATGAGCTCGCGCAGGACCAGCGAGTTGTCGGTCAGGCCGGTTGAGAGCACGAGGATGCAGCCCTGCTCCACGAGGTCGAGGTAGGCGCTGCGAACACTCTGCGCAGTTCCGATCGGAAGGCCCTGGACGTGCAACGGCACGAGCTCCACCGGCCGCCGGAGCCGGCCTTCGTTGATGGCGTCCTCGAACGCGAGGATGATCGGATCGAGGAACTCCCCGAGCTGATGCCCGGAGGGCAGGTCCGAGAGGAAGCCGATGCGAATCGGCTGGAACGCTCGGCCGGCGACGGCACGACTCGTACCGACCTCGCCGATGACGATGCGTTCGTCGAGGTCGAGGACCTCCATCTGCTCCCTCGAAGGGTGCGGCTTCGAGCGGATGTCGTTTCCGACCTCGAGTGTGCTCTCGGCTCTTCCACTTGTGTGCACAGGGCCCTCCGGGACTGGTCAACCTTGCGTGGAAAAGCTACCCGCCTTACCGCCGATGGAAAAGCCGATTTTCCTCTGGCGGTCAGCCCAGGCCCACCTCCCTGCCGTCGACACCGACGCCCGTGCCCGTCTGGACAAGGTAGAACAGGACTCTTCTACGAACTTGGGGACAACTCGGGGGAACCATGGCAGACAAGGTCGCTGTCTTGACGGGCGGCGCGGGGAAGATGGGCGGCGGCATCTGTCGGGCTCTCGCCAAGGAGGGCATCACCTCCGCAGTGCTCGACCTCGACATCTCGAAGGCCGAGGACGCCGCCAAGGCGCTGGTGGTCGACGTGACCGATCTGCCGGCGTGCGCGGCGGCGATCGACGAGATCGTGCGGGACCTCGGGGGCGTCGACGTCCTGGTGAACCTGGCCCAGGCGTACGAGACGACGACGCCGGTGATCGAGCTGACCGCGGACCAGATGCGCGTCTCCTACGAGACCGGTCCGATCGCGTCACTGCAGATGATGCAGCTCTGCTATCCGCACATGAAGGCGCGCGGCGGTGGCGCGGTGATCAACATCGTGTCGGGCGTCGGAACCGGCGGTACGCCGAACCAGGCCGCCTACGCGTCGGCGAAGGAAGCGATCCGGGGCATCACCAAGGTCGCGGCGCTGGAGTGGGGCAAGGACAACATCCGCGTGAACGCCTTGGCACCGTTCGGAGGTCCGCCGGAGAACCTCGAGAAGAACCCGTTCCTGAAGCAGCACGTGGAGTCGACCCCACTCGGCCGCTATGGCGATCCGGAGACCGAGATCGGCCACGCCATCGCCTTCCTCGCCACCAACACGTTCATCACCGGCCGCACCTTGATGGCGGACGGAGGGGCGGGCACCTTCCGCTGACCCGCTCCGACTGGTCGGGGCAACGGTTGGTCGAGTCAGGCAGGAGCGGCGGCCACTCCGTCCCACAGGAGGGCGACGAGCCACTCCGAGATCAGTTCCGGCTGGCCGAGCTGTTCGGAGATCAACGCCCGCGTCGCCGCCGTGTTCGCCAGCATCGAGATCGCCACCGCGGTGTGGGTGACATCGATCTCTCGGACCTCGCCGGCACGGACGCCGTCGGCCAGGATCTGCTCGACGTGGGAGACCAGAGGATCGAACGTGGCGGTCGCCAGCTCGGTCAACTTGCCGAGCTGGCCCAGGTTGGAGATCAGGATCAGCGCCATGCCCGGGTGCCGGGCAACGTGGCCGAGGAGCCGGTCGAAGAGCCTCGTGAGCCGTTCCCGCGCCGGACCGATGTCGTCGGCGAACACCGTCTCGCGGTACGCGCTGAGCATGGCGTCGTGCAGGAACGTGAGCACGTCCTGCCGACTGGGGAAGTGGTAGTAGAGCGTCGCCCTGGGAATGCCGCTCGCTCGGGCGATGTCGTCCATGCGCACGTCCTCGAAGCCGACCGTCAGGCGGTCGGCTCCGGCGACGAGCTTCTGGGCGATGTCCTCGGGAACCGTGCGCATGGCGACCCGACCTTGGTTGGAAGCTCCGGTCAGACCGTGACCGGGAGCTTCTCCCAACCGCGAGTGTCGATGCCCTTGGTGTACTCCGCCTTGTCGTAGTCGACGTGCCACTCGGGGATCCGCGGCAGGATCGTCTCGAAGGCGATGCGGGCCTCGATCTTGGCCAGGTTGGCGCCGAGGCAGAAGTGGGTGCCGAAGCTGAAGGTCATGCTCTGACCGGGCTTGCGGTGGATGTCGAAGACCTCGG
>DATDIY010000443.1:0-4650 GCA_036520815.1 Acidimicrobiales bacterium | reverse complement strand
CATCACCGGCACCAAGACCCACGTGCTCGACGGGCACGTCGCCGACCTGGTGCTCGTGGTCGCTCGCACGTCGGCCGGGTTGAGCCTGTTCCGGATCGACGGCGAGAGCGACCGCCTGCTTCGTACCGCGCTGGCGACCATGGACCAGACCCGAACCCAGGCCGAGCTCGTCTTCGATGCGGCGTCGGCGACCCTGGTGGGCGTCGACGGTGGGGCCGGCGCGGTGCTCGCTCGGGTCCTCGACGTGGCCGCGGTCGCACTCGCCGCCGAGCAGGTCGGTGGTGCCGGACGGTGCCTCGAGATGGCGGTCGAGTACGCCAAGGACCGGGTGCAGTTCGGCCGGCCCATCGGCTCCTTCCAGGCGATCAAGCACACCTGCGCCGACCTCCTGCTGCAGGTCGAGTCGGCCCGCTCCGCCGCCTACTACGCCGCCTGGGCCGTCGCCGAGCAGAGCGACGAGCTCCCGCTCCTGGCATCGCTGGCCAAGGCCTACTGCTCGGACGCCTACGTCGCGGTCGCCACCGAGAACATCCAGATCCACGGTGGCATCGGCTTCACGTGGGAGCACCCTGCCCACCTCTACTTCAAGCGGGCGACCAGCTCGGCCGTGCTGTTCGGCGACGCCAACCACCACCGCGACCGGATCGCTCAGACCATCGGCATCTGATGCCGGAACCGATCGGACCCTCTGCGTGATCTTCTTCTTCGTCGTCGTCATCGTGCTGGTCGTCGTCGCCATCGGCCTGGTCGCCGTGGGGCAGGTGGTGGGCCGACTCGGTGCCCAGGTCGCGCCGTCGGTGTACTCGGTCGACGAGGCCACCGACTTCGTCGCCGATCGGCTGCCCGACGAGGTGACGGCGCAGCTCAGCTTCGATGACGTGCGAGAGATCCTGCAGTGGCACATCGAGTACCTCGCCGACCGGGGTGTCGCCGCCGGTCTCTACGACGACCGGGCCGTCGCCGGCCCGCTCGTCGCCGCCGAGGACGACGCCCTCGCCTACGTGCTGGGCAAGGCCGCCGACGTCGAGATGGAGGTGGACGACGTGTGGGTCGTGCAGGTCCTCGACGCCAACGAGGCCTACCTGCGGGCCATTGGGGCCATCGGTCCCGAGATCGACGACGACCCCTCCTGACGGCTGACCCGGTAGGGCCTGCTCAGGGGCCGCGCCCGTTACGCGGCGTTCACCAAAAGTGCTCGCCGTCGGGGAGTGGCGCTGGCACACTGGCGGGACCAGGAAAGGAGGTGGTCCAACAGATGAATGACGGTTGTTGTGGGACCTGGGAGGTGGCTGGCCGCTAGCAGCGGCGAGCTGGGCCGGCTGGCGAATCCCAACCAGCCACCGCCGAGTCCGTACGGCCGAATCAGGTCCCGTTCGGAACTGCCCTGGTGATCCGCCCTCGATGTGCGCCTCGCGGTGCATGCCGACGGTGACAGCACGGCGGAAACGTCGACTCGGTTTCACACACAGACTCTGTCGTGGGTCAGCCCCACGACTCGTTGTGAGAGGGGAGGCCCCGCGGGGCCTCCCCTCTTCGCGTCCTACGATGGCGGCATGGATCGCCCGACGAAGTTCGAGGACCACCGGTGGGTGGGCGACAAGCGCACGCAGGTCGTCTACGACGTCGACAACATCGACGACCCGGCGATCATCGACGAGCTGATGGAAGCGGAGTCCTTCCTCAGCTGCGGTCCGGACGAGCTCGCCGAGGCCCGCAACCGTGGCTACAAGCCCTACAAGGGCAACGGCAGCGGGGTCGAGACAGGGGAGTAGATCCCTCTCATGGACACCCTGTTCACCTCTCAGGGTGGCGTGGAGATCGCCGGCCACCTGGCCCGTCCCCGCATCGCACCCGGCACCTTCGTGCCCGGACTCGTGATGGCACACGGGTTCCCGCACCTGCGTGAGGGGGCCAAGTTGTCGGCCAGCTCGTTCCCTGAGCTGGCCGAACGCATCGCCGCCGAGATGGGGTGGATGGTGCTGGTGTTCACCTTCCGCGGCTGCGGCGACTCGGGCGGCGACTTCTCGCTGCTCGGCTGGCGCGACGACCTGCTGGCGGCGGCCGCCCACCTGCGCGGCACCGACGGAGTGAAGGGCGTGTGGTGCGCCGGCTTCGGCACCGGGGGAGCGCTGTCGGTGTGCGCCGCGGCCATCGACCGGCGGATTCGGGGGGTGGCCACCATCGGGGCGCCGGCGGACTTCGACGACTGGGCCAACCATCCCCGCCGTCTGCTGCAGCACGCCCGGGAGACCGGCATCATCCACTCGCCGTCGTTCCCTCCGGCATTCGATCAGTGGGCCCGCGAGATCCGCCAGGTGCGCGCCGTGGCCGACATCGACGCGCTCAAGCCGCGGCCGCTGCTCGTCGTGCACGGCTCCGACGACGAGGTCGTGCCGGTGTTCGACGCCCGCATCCTCGCCGACGAGCACGGGCAGGCCGATCTGCGGATCATCGAAGGCGGGGGTCACCAACTGCGCCACGACCCTCGGGCCGTCGCGGTGCTGCTCGGCTGGCTCGACCGCCAGCGTGCCCTCACCGCTTCCGAACGCACGGGCTGACGGTCAGTCGGCGCCCGGTCGGGCGCGCCTCAGTTGTTGGTGCAAGCGATCATGTCCGCTCGCATCGGCAGGATCCGCCGATTGGCATCGAGCCGTGCCGGGCTCGCCACGTCCGACACGTCCGTGGCCCGAGCGACGGCGAGCCGGCCGAGCCGGATGCCGTCGACATCGAAGGGCACGGCGGTCGGGCCCGGATCTGGCCCGACGTCGGGGCCGGGGTCGGACGGGACGTAGTTGGGCGCCAAGGCGTTCAGGTCATTGTCGAGCACGACGTAGCTGACCTCGGAGGGCACGATGGCGACCATCACGTACTCGCCGTCGGGCAGCGTGATGGGGAACGGCGACTTGCCCTGGAAGTCCGGGTTCGTGCAGGGAACGAGAACCCAGCTCCACAGGAGCTCGCCGTTCTGGTAGATCCCGACCCGGGTGGCATCGGGGCCCTGCTCGGGGACGGGAAGGCTGGAGACGCAGAGCCCGTCGGCGGCGGAACCCTCGAGCAGCACCCCGGTCACCGAACCATCGGCGGTGCACGCCCCGGTGCCGACTGCGCGGGACACGATGCTCTCGACCTGAGGTAGCGGCGGCTCCGTGGCGACTGAGGGTGCTTCGCTCTCGTCGGTGGGCCGGGCGATCACGGCCACGGCGGTGAGGCCGATCACGAACAGCACGAGCGCGGCGACGAGGAGCCAACGGCCGCGATGGGACTGGTGGCTGCCGACCTGGGCCAGGTCCGCCGGTGGGGCGGCGATGGCGGGGCCGGCGACGTCGGTGGCGTAGCGGCGGACCTGGTCCTCGATGGCGATCATTCGTCGACCTCCCCGATCTCGTGGCGCAGCTTCTGGATGCCGCGTTGGTAGTGGTTCCGGACGGTCGATTCGCTGGTGCCCAGGAACTCGCCGATCTCCACCCATGACCACCCCAGGCCGGCACCCAGGAACACCGCGGTGCGCTGGTTCGGACTGAGGCGGGCCAGCGCCGGCACCAGCTCGGGCGCCACTTCCGGTTGGAGCTCGTGGCGGACCGGTGGGAGCTCGGGCGTCAGTCTTCGCGAGCCCCGGGCCTTGTCACGGGCGATCCGGTAGAGGTAGCCGCGCGGGTTGCTCATGGCGAGGATCCGCTCGGGGTCACCGCAGAGGTGGGCGAACGTCTCCCCGATGGCGTCATCGACATCGGCGGGCCCGGCGTAGGCGAAGAGGGCCTGGCGCAGCCTGGGCTCGAACTCGGAGAAGAGGGCAGCGACCCGTGGATCGTCCGAACCACGGGCCGCCTCCTCGCTGGGGACCGCCGCCGTCATCACCCTGTTAGAGCAGCGACACGGGTGGATCTGTCACATCGGCCTCGTCTGGCTGCCGATCGTCAACGAGTCGTTGACCTCGCAGGATCGACGAAGAAGGCGCGGGTCGGAGGGTGCCATCGTCGCCCTGCTGTCGTCACTGCTGCCATTGGAGGACGCGACCGCCTGACCGGACGGTTGCGGTCAGAGCCAGCCCTGATCGCCCATCCAGCGGAGCTCGTTGAGGACGACGACGGTCACGCTGGCGACGGTGACGACTCCGGCGAACACCATCGTCGCGGTCGACCGCCAGCGTCGGAGGAGGGCGACCAGGCAGACCGTTGCGCACACGAGCAGGGCGATGGTGCCGACCAGGCGGTAGGTCATGATGGGCTGGCACCGATCGTCGCTCCACCACTCCGACGGCTGGACCACGTTGGTGCAGGTGTTGTCGTAGCCCCGGTCGATCCACCGCAGTCCGAGGTTCGCGGCGGCCAGCAGCGCCGAGACTGCTCCCGCTCCGAGCAGGACCGCTCCGAGCCCGGACGTCGAGCCCGGCCCGCTGGTCGCAGGCGCCGTACCGGCCGGATCCGTCCCGCTCGCCACTCCCGCCATGGCCGAACCGTACTTGTCGGATCTGCAGTCGGGGAGTCGCTCAGGCGGTGGCAGGGGCGTCGGTCTTGGCCCGCTTGGCTGCCTTCTGGGCCTTCTTGAACTCGCGGACCTTCGCCAGCGTCTCGGTCGAGGCGACATCGGCGACCGAGCGGGGCACCTCGTCGGAGAAGGGGGCCGCCGCCGCCTCCCAGCCAGCCGGCTTCT
>DATDIY010000442.1:0-9556 GCA_036520815.1 Acidimicrobiales bacterium | reverse complement strand
CGCCGCCCGCGTCTCCCGCACGAGCTTCCGCGAGTCGTCGGCGACGTCGCCCACGAGGAACGTGGCGTTCGTGTCGCCGGGCACGCCGTCGAGGTAGACGGTGACGTCGACGTTCACGATCTCGCCGTCGCGCAGCGCCCGGTCGTCCGGGATCCCGTGGCAGATCACCTCGTTCACCGAGGTGCACAGCGACTTCGGGTAACCGCGGTAGTTGAGCGTGCTCGGGTAGCCGCCCCGGTCGATGTAGGCCTGGTGGACGATGGCGTCGATCTCGTCGGTGGTCACGCCGGCAGCCACTGCCGCACCGCCGAGGTCGAGCACCTCGGCGGCATCGCGGCAGGCTCGACGCAGCCGCTCGACGACGTCGGGGCTCTTCACCCTCGGCTCGGCCCAGCGCACCGGCTGGCCGGTCTCGGCGTAGTCGGGCCGGGGGATCTCGGGCGGCACCGTGCGCATCGGGCTGATGTGCCCGGGACGCAGGCGTTCGGCGCTGTCTCGGTGGCAGCGCTTGAACTTGCGGCCGCTGCCGCACCAGCAGGGATCGTTGGCCTTCAACATCGCCCCTGAAGTGTACGAGCCGGTTCGACTGGCGCGACCGGGTGGTGGCGACAACGATTCACCTCCATGTCGATCATCCGGATCAACGCCATCACCGTGCCTGCCGACTCGGGCGACGAGCTCGCCCACCGCTTCGCCGCCCGCGCCGGCGCCGTCGACGGCCAGGACGGCTTCGAGGGCTTCGAGCTGCTCAAGCCGACCGATGGCCGGACCCAGTGGCTGGTGGTCACCCGCTGGCGCGACGAGGCCGCCTTCGAGGCGTGGCTCGGCTCGCCGGCGTTCGCCCACGGCCACGCCCAGGCCACCGCGGCCGGGGACATGGGAGGCGCGGGCGCCCACGGTGGCGGCCATCCCGGAGGCCACGGCGGTCACGCGGGCGGTGCCGAAGGCGGGCACGCGCCCGTCGGCGTCGCCAGCGAGGTGTGGGCCTACGAGCCGGTCGTGAGCGCCGGCCCCGCCTCCTAGTGCGACCCCGCCTCAGGGTGCCCCGGACGGAGCACTAGCCGGTGCTGCTCGACCTCCACGACTCCTTCTCCTGGTTCGTCGTCGTCTCGAACGGTCTGGTCGGCCTCTGGGCGCTCGGCGCCCACTGGCTGCCGGCGCTGCGGACGCGCGCCATGTGGTGGTTCGTGATCCTCGCCGAGCTCTCGGTGTTCGCCCAGGTCGCCATGGGCGTCGGGATGGTCGCCGGCCAGGGCATCGAGGCACCCAAGTTCCACATGTTCTACGGCTTCGTCGCCATCATCGCGATCGGCATCATCTACAGCTACCGCCAGCAGATGGAGAAGTGGCTCTACCTGCTGTACGGACTCGGCAGCCTGTTCATCATGGGTCTGGGCATCCGGGCCATGATCGTCGGGCAGGTCTGAGCCGGTCTCAGTCGGCGAGGCGCTTCTCGAGCTCTTGGAGCTCGTCGCGCAGCTCGGCCGGGAGGCGCTCGCCGAGCTTGGCGTAGTGCGCCTCGATCTGGGGGATCTCGGCCCGCCACGCCTCGTTGTCGACCGACAGCAGGGTGGCGATGGTGGCGGCATCGATGTCGAGCCCGGTGGTGTCGAGAGCGTCGGCGGTGGGCACCCGACCGATGGCGGTGTCGACCGCGTCGGCGGTGCCCTCGAGGCGCTCGACGACCCACTTGAGCACGCGGGCGTTGTCACCGAAGCCGGGCCAGAGGAACGAGCCGTCGTCGCCCTTGCGGAACCAGTTCACCCAGAACAGCTTGGGCAGGTTGGCGGCGTCGGTCGCCTGGCCGATCTCGAGCCAGTGGGCGAAGTAGTCGCCCATGTTGTAGCCGCAGAACGGCAGCATGGCGAAGGGGTCGAAGCGCAGCTCCCCCACGGTGCCGGCGGCGGCGGCTGTCTTCTCCGAGCTCATGATCGAGCCGAGGAAGGTGCCCTGCCGCCAGTCGAAGGCCTCGGTGACGAGCGGGACGTTGGTGGCGCGGCGGCCGCCGAAGAGGATCGCCGAGATCGGCACGCCGGCGGGGTCCTCCCACTCGGGGGCGATCGACGGGCACTGCGAGGCCGGGGCGGTGAAGCGGGCGTTGGGGTGCGCCGCGGGGGTGCTCTCCGTCGGCGTCCAGTCCTCGCCCTTCCAGTCGACGAGGTGGGCCGGCGTCTCGTCGGTCATGTCCTCCCACCACACGTCGCCGTCGTCGGTGAGGGCACAGTTGGTGAAGATGGAGTTGCCCCGGATCGAGGCGAGCGCGTTGCGGTTGGACTTCTCGGAGGTGCCGGGGGCCACGCCGAAGAAGCCGGCCTCGGGGTTGATGGCGTAGAGGCGGCCGTCGGCGCCGAACTTCATCCAGGAGATGTCGTCGCCGACCGTCTCGACCTTCCAGCCGGGGAGGGTGGGGATGAGCATCGCCATGTTGGTCTTGCCGCACGCGGACGGGAACGCCGCCGCGATGTACTTCTTGACGCCCTCGGGCGAGGTGAGGCCGAGGATGAGCATGTGCTCGGCCATCCATCCGTCGTCGCGGGCCATCGTCGAGGCGATGCGCAGGGCGAAGCACTTCTTGCCGAGGAGGGCGTTGCCGCCGTAGCCCGAGCCGTAGGACCAGATCTCGCGGCTCTCGGGGAAGTGCACGATGTACTTGTTCTCGGCGTCGCACGGCCACGCCACGTCGGCCTCACCCTCGGCGAGGGGGGCGCCGACCGAGTGCACGCAGGGGACCCACTGGCCGTCGCCGAGCACGTCGAGGGCGCCCTGGCCCATGCGGGTCATGATCCGCATGTTCACCGCCACGTAGGCGGAGTCGGAGAGCTGCACCCCGATGTGGGCGATCGGTGAGCCGAGCGGGCCCATCGAGAACGGCACCACGTACATGGTGCGGCCCTTCATGGCGCCGGTGTAGAGCTCGGTGAGCTCGGCCTTCATCTCCGCCGGCGGCCGCCAGTTGTTCGTGGGTCCGGCGTCGATCTCCTGCTCCGAACAGATGTAGGTGCGGTCCTCGACCCGGGCGACGTCACCGGGGTCGGAGAGGGCGAGGTAGCTGTTGGGCCGCTTGGCCTCGTTCAGCGTCCGGAAGGTGCCACCGTCGACGAGCTCCTGACAGAGACGCTCGTACTCCTCGGCCGACCCGTCGCACCAGTAGACCTCGTCGGGCTGCAGGATCGTCCGCCACTGCTCGACCCAGTCGAGGAGCTTCTGGTTGCTGGTCTGACCGGCCATGAGACCTCCGACATCGTTGTCGAGCAGAGCCGTGGGAGCGCTGCGGTTGGGGGGTCACCCGACGCGCGACCGTCGAAATGAACGACGGGTGAATGCGACCATCCTATGTGGTTGGTCAACGGCAGGAGCCAGTCGGCCCTTGAGGTGTGAGACCCGTCACTTCCGAGGGTGTACACCCGGCCGTGACGTCGGTCGATCAGCCTTCCGAGCCGCCCTGAGGGTGCTGGACGTTGGACTCGTGCACCCGGGGAAACCCGGGGGTGCCCATGTCCGCCTCTGACCCGATCCGAACACGCACAGCGAGGTTCTGGTCGTCGAGGTCGAAGATGATGCGCTGGCCCTGACGCAGCATGCGGAACACCGAGCCGTGCAGCGCGCCGCGCGCCAGCTCGTAGGTGTCGAGCGTGCTGTCGGAGATGACCCTGCCGTCGCCGGTGATCGGGTCGTAGGTCTTGACCACGCCCTGCAGCGAGGTGGTGCCCACGATCAGCGGACCGCCTTGACGACCTTGCCCGCCTTGAGGCACGACGTGCAGACGTCGACCCGCTTGGTGGTGCCGTTGACCACGGCCCGCACCCGCTGGATGTTGGGGTTCCACCGCCGCTTGGTGCGTCGGTGCGAGTGGCTCACCGCCATACCGAACGACGGGTGCTTGCCGCACACCTCGCAGACCGATGCCATGACCACACACTCCGGGGGAGACCGAACGAACGAACGAACGGGGCATGGTACCAATCGCCGCAGTGGCGGCCAACTCGGGACCGCTCCGGCACACGGGGCGCCTCGGTAGTCTCGCGCCGATGCCCACGATGCAGAGCCTGACCGCCGACGACCTGCGGGCCGTGATCGCCGGCTACGCGGAGGCCCTGGCCGCCCACCGCGAGACCATCAACCGCCTCAACGTCTACCCGGTGCCCGACGGCGACACGGGAACGAACATGGCGCTCACCGTGTCGTCGGTCGTCGACGAGCTGGCGTCGCGCGACGGCGATCTCACCGCCACCTGCGAGGCCCTCGCCCACGGCTCGCTCATGGGAGCGCGAGGGAACTCCGGGGTGATCCTCTCCCAGATCCTGCGGGGCATCGCGGGGGTGTTCCGTGAGGCCGGTGTCATCGACGCCCGTTCCCTCGCCGACGCCCTCGAGGCCGCGTCGACTGCGGCCTACGGCGCGGTGATGCGACCGGTGGAGGGCACGATCCTCACCGTGATCCGGGTGGCGGCCGAGGGGGGCCGAGGGGCGGCCGACTCCGGAGCCGACCTCGAGGGCGTCCTCGAGGCCGCCCGTGCCGGTGGCGCCGATGCGCTCGCCCGCACGCCGGAGATGCTGCCGGTCCTGGCCGAAGCCGGCGTCGTCGACGCCGGGGGCACCGGCCTGCTGCTGTTGTTCGACGTCGCCCTGCACCTCGTCGACGGTCGCCCGCTCCCGGAACCCGAGGCCGAGCCGGCCGGGGCGTCTCCCGAGTTCCTCCAGGCCTTCGACGCCGCCCACGGCGGCGGCCCCACCGGTCTGGCCGGGCTGCGCTACGAGGTCATGTACTTCCTCGAGGCGACCGACGAGTCCATCCCCGGCTTCAAGGACGTGTGGGCCACCCTCGGTGACTCGATCGTCGTCGTGGGCGGCGACGGCCTCTGGAACTGCCACATCCACACCGACGACATCGGCGCGTCGGTCGAAGCGGGCATCGACGTGGGCAAGCCGAGGGGGATCCGGGTCACCGATCTGCTCGAGGAGATCCAGGTCGAGGAGGAGCGGTGGGTTCGCGAAGCCGAACCGGTGCCGTCGGAGCCGTCCGTCGTGCGCGAGCCCGTGCCCTGCGCGGTGGTGGCGGTCGCCGTCGGAGACGGCATTCGGCGGATCTTCCACTCGCTCGGCGTGCAGGTGGTGGTCACGGGCGGACAGACGATGAACCCGTCGACGGCGCAGTTGCTCGAGGCGGTGGAGTCGGCGCCGGCGCCCGAGGTGCTGCTGCTCCCGAACAACAAGAACATCATCCCGGTGGCCGAGCAGGTCGACGCCATGACGGCCAAATCGGTCCGGGTCGTGCCCACCCGCGGCGTGGCCGAGGGGTTCGCCTCGCTGCTCGCCTACGACCCGGAGGCGGCGGTGGCCGACAACGCCGCCGCGATGGCGTCGGCCGCGTCGCTCGTGGTGGCCGGAGAGATCACCCGGGCGGTACGCGACTCGTCGACCGAGCGGGGCCCGATCCGCGAGGGCGACTGGCTCGGCCTCGCCCGCGACGGCATCCTCGCCGTCGACGACGACCTCTCGGGTGCGGCCACCACGCTGCTCGACCAGCTCGTCGGCCCCGAGCACGAGATCGTCACGATCATCGAGGGCGACGGCGCCAGCCAGGCCATCACCCGGCACCTCGAGGTGTGGCTGCACGACAACCGCAGCGGGTGCGAGGTCGAGGTGCACCACGGCGGGCAGCCGCTCTACCCCTACCTCTTCGGCATCGAGTAGCCGGCGAAGCATGGCGCGGCGTCTGGCACAGCTGGCCGAGCTACCGGTCACCGAGTTGAAGGGCGTCGGCACCGCCAAGGCGGGGGCGCTCGGGAAGCTCGGTGTCACGACGGTGCTCGACCTGTTGACCTACTACCCGCGTCGCTACCTCGACCGCACGAACCAAGCCCGACTCGGCGACCTGGAGGTGGGGGAGGAGGCGACGGTGTTGGTCACCGTCGTGCGCACGACGTCGCGCCGCACCCGCAACGGCAGATCTCTGGTGACCTCGCAGGTCACCGACGGCAGCGCCCGACTCGAGGTCAGCTTCTTCAACCAGCCGTTCCGGGAGCGCCAGCTGACCACCGGCGCCGACGTGATCCTGTTCGGGCGCCTCGAGCTGTTCCAGGGGAAGCGGCGCATGACGAACCCGGTCGTCGACCTGGTGGGCGACCGCACCGGGCGCATCGTCCCCGTGTACCCCCAGTCGGAGAAAGCCGGCGTCATGAGCTGGGACGTGGCCCGCTTCGCCGAGGAGGTGCTGCAGCGGGCCGGGGAGTTCGCCGAACCGCTCGACGAGGCGCTCCTCGACCGCCTCGACCTGGTCGACCGCACCACTGCGTTCCACGGCATACACCTGCCCGAGTCGATGCGTGAGGCTGCGGCCGCTCGCCGCCGGCTGGCTTTCGACGAACTGCTCCGGGTGCAGCTCGAGCTCGTGCGCCGCAAGCGGGAGCTGGAGCGCACCGCGGTCGGCATCGCCCACGAGGTGGGCGACGGCTCGGGCGGACCGCTCGTCGAACGCTTCCACGCCGCCCTCCCGTACGAGCTCACGGGTGCCCAGCGGAAGGTGATCGGCGAGATCACCACCGACCTGGCCAAGGGCCACCCGATGCACCGCCTGCTGCAGGGCGACGTCGGCGCCGGCAAGACGGTTGTCGCCGTCAGCGCGCTGCTCGTCGCCGTCCAGGGCGCGCGCCAGGGCGCCCTCATGGCCCCGACCGAGGTACTGGCGGAGCAGCACCATCTCGGGATCAACGCGCTGCTCGACGGGTTCACCGTTCCCGACACAGACGAGGGGAACCTCTTCGGCGGTGCGGGGCTCGACCGGCCACTCCGGGTGGTGCTGCTCACCAACCGCACCCCGGCAGCCGAGCGGCGCAGGCTGCTGGCCGACCTGGCCGACGGCGGCGTCGACCTCGTGGTCGGCACCCATGCCCTCATCTCCGAGGGCATCGAGTTCCGATCGCTCGGGGTGGTGGTGATCGACGAGCAGCACCGCTTCGGTGTCGAGCAGCGCGCCGCCCTACGCGACAAGGGCTCCGGTGAGGCCATTCCCGACGTGCTCGTGATGACGGCGACTCCGATACCTCGCACCGCGGCCATGACGGTCTACGGCGATCTCGACGTCTCGGTCCTCGACGAGCTGCCGCCGGGGCGCACTCCCATCGTCACCCGGTGGGCTCGCACCGACATGGACGAGCTGGAGGTGTGGCAGCAGGTCCGCGACGAGGTGGAGGCCGGCCGCCAGGCCTACGTCGTGTGCCCTCTCATCGAGGAGAGCGAGAAGCTCGAGGTGCGCTCGGCCCAGGAGACCTACGACGAGCTGACCGCCGGGGAGCTGGAAGGCGTGCGGGTCGGCCTGCTGCACGGTCGGGTGCCGGCGGCCGAGAAGGACGAGGTGATGTCGACCTTCCGCCGCGGTGAGCTCGACGTGCTGGTCGCCACGACCGTGATCGAGGTCGGCGTCGACGTCCCCAACGCGACGGTGATGGTGATCCTCGACGCCTCGCGCTTCGGTATCGCCCAGCTGCACCAGCTCAGGGGCCGCGTCGGTCGAGGCGCGGCGGAGAGCTCGTGTTGGTTGGTGGGTGACGCGACCACACCTGACGGCGAGGCCCGTCTGGAAGCGCTCGTACGCTCGACCGACGGCTTCGAGCTGGCTGAGGTCGACCTCGATCTCCGCGGTGAGGGCACGATCATGGGCGAGCGCCAGAAGGGTCGCAACGATCTGAAGCTGGCGTCGCTCCGTCGGGACCGCGAGTGGGTGGTGAAGGCCCGCGAGGTCGCGGCGGAGGTCCTCGACGCCGATCCGGACCTCAGTGGCCACCTGCTCCTGGCCGAGGAGGTCGACCTGTTGCTCGGCGAGGACGACACCGACTTCCTGCTGAAGGGCTGACCCCGCTCAGAGGAGCGGGCCGACGGGTCGCAGCTCGAGGTAGCGGCTCCCCCGAGGGGAGAGGCGGTAGCCGACGTCCAGGCTCTCGGTCAGCCCGAGGGCCTTGAGCTTGCGTACGTTCAGCTTGAAGGCCGGTCGCTCGGCCCCGAGCTGGGTGGCCAGCTCGGTCGAGACCACCGCCGGCCGGTCACGGATGACCCGCAGGACGGCGTTCGTCCACGGCCCGGTGCGGCTGGCGGCGTCGAGGCGGGCGAGGCGGCGGTCGAGCTCGGCGATCACCTCGTCGTCGAAGGCGTCATCGGCCCGGACGGCGATGCGCGGATCGTCGCCGAGCCGGTGGAACTCCACTCGATAGGTCCGCCGGCCCTCGCCTCGGTCGAGCATGGCGAGGACGTCGGTGACGGTGGAACCAGCCCGGCCGGCGTCGGCCTCGGTGATCTCGTCGGGGTCGACCTCGACGACCCGATCGATCGCCAGCTGCCCGCCGGGCGTCAGGAGGGTGCCGCCCTCCTTCACGGTGGGTCGCTTCCACGACCGGAAGGCGAGGGTCACGCTGCCGTCGCGTAGGCCGTCGTGCAGGCGGGCGGGGAACAGCACCCCGCCGACGGTAGTGGTGACGATCCGCCGGCGGGTGAGCTCCCGGAGGCGCTCAGACTGGTCGGATCCGTCTCAGTAGGCGTCGGTGTCGTCGTCGTCGGCCAGCACGATGTCGAAGCGCTCGTTGCAGTCCGGACAGCGGTAGGCGACGACGTCGCCCGGCTCCCAGCCGTCCTCGGGCGGGTACGACAGCGGGTGCAGCGTCCCGCCGCAGTCGATGCAGGTCATGCCGAGCGGGGCCTCCATGGGGCCCAGGCTACGGTCGCCACCGTGAGGGTCGTGGCCGGCGAGGCGAGGGGTCGGCGTCTGGTGACCCCCGAGGGCCGCGACACCCGGCCGACGCTCGACCGGGTCCGCGAGGCGCTGTTCAACGCCCTCGGCAGCCTCGATGCGGTGGACGGGGCGCAGGTGCTCGACCTGTTCGCGGGATCCGGGGCTCTGGGCATCGAGGCGCTCTCGCGGGGTGCGGCCCACGCCACCTTCGTGGACACCGACCACGCCGCCCGCCGGGCCATCGCGCAGAACCTCGCCGCCACCGGGCTCGCCGGGAGGGCGGAAGTTGTCGCGGCGGACGCTGCCCAGCACCTCACCCGGCATGCCGAGGGGTCCGGGCCGGCCTACGACCTCGTCCTGCTCGACCCGCCGTACGCCACCGCCGACGAGACGTGGAGGGCGCTGCTGGAACAGGTGGCCGCGGTTGCTCCCGCTGGCGTCGTGGTGGTGGAGTCGGACCGGGAGGTGGCAGCGCCGGAGGGATGGCATGCGCTGAGGGAGAAGAGGTACGGGGGTACGCTCGTCAACGTCCTCAGAACGCCGAGCCTGCCGTCGGAGCTGTCGTGACGCGAGTGCTGTACCCCGGATCGTTCGACCCGATCCACAACGGCCACCTCGAGATCATCGAGACCGCGGCCCGGCTCTTCGACGACGTCGTCGTGGCGGCCATGCGCAACCCGCAGAAGGGCCAGCCGCTGTTCAGCCTCGACGAGCGTCGCGAGATGCTCGAGGAGTCGGTGGCCCACCTCGACAACGTGACGGTCACCATGTTCTCGTCACTCGTCGTCGACCTGGCTCGCGACATCGAAGCCGACTTCATCGTGAAGGGCCTCCG
>DATDIY010000441.1:0-7590 GCA_036520815.1 Acidimicrobiales bacterium | reverse complement strand
GAACCCTTGACCTTGTCGTACCGGGCCTTCACGTCCTCGTCCTGGGGCGTCTTCGGCTCGTCGGGGTACTCGGGGACCTCGAAGCCCTTGGCCCGCAGCTCCTCGATGGTCGACTTGAGCTGGGGGATCGACGCCGAGATGTTCGGGAGCTTGATGACGTTGGCCTCGGGCTGCTCGACGAGCGAGCCCAGCTCGGCCAGGTCGTCGGACACCCGCTGGTCGTCGGTGAGCACCTCGGGGAAGTGGGCGAGCACCCGGGCGGCGAGGGAGATGTCGCGCAACTCGACCCCGACGCCCGCCGCGCCGGTGAAGGCGTTGACGATCGGCAGCAGCGAGGCGGTGGCGAGGGCGGGGGCCTCGTCGGTCTGGGTGTAGATGATCGTGTGGGTCGTCTCGGACATGCGCATCCCATCGAGTCGCGTTCGGTTGGCGCCACCGGGGGCGCGGACGTTCCATCTTCTCACGCCCGCAGCGGGGCTCACACCTGGGACCCGGCCTGGTGGAGCCCCGGACCAGCCCCGAACCGAGGCGTCAGCCGGCGAGGAAGGTGCGCAGCTCGTCGGCGTCCGCAGCGGCCTGGCGCTCGCCCATGGCGATGGCGTCGGGGACGGCGAGCGGATCCATCAGGGTGAGGAGGTCCATCTCCTCGGGGGTGCGATGGAACACCTTGGTGCCGGCACCCTCCAGGGCCTCGACCTCGTCGAGGAATGCGTTGGGCGCGGAGGTCAGTCCACCCTTCTCCTCGCCGGCGCCGTCGGTGAGGCACAGCACCACCGCCCGTCCGGCCCCGGCCAGCAGGTCGAGGTGGGTGCCCGTGCCGCTGACCCCACCGTCCATGCAGCGACGGTCGAGGATCGGCTGCGGGGCGAACAACCCCGGCACCGCGCTGCTGGCGGCCACGGCCCGGGCGATCAACACTCCGGACTCGCGGGAGACGACGCAGCGCTCACCGGTGTAGGCGTCGACGCAGGTGACGTGGAGGGCGGGCGACGGCCAGCGGCGCGACGCCAGGATCAACCCCACGTTGCGGGCCATCGTGCTCGCCGAAGGGGTGGCGGCGGCGAGCGAGGCGTGCCCGATGGTGCGCAACGTGTCGGGATCGGACACCTCGGCGAGGAAGAACAGGTCGCTGGCGCGCATCTGGCTGGGGAGGAGGTTGCCGGCGGGAGCGAGCAGTCCGATCAGCTTCGGCACCTTCGAGAGCAGACCGACCTCCTTGCGCAGGCGCTTGAGGTTGCCCGCCTCCAGCACCGACGCCACCAGCGAGCCGGCGGAGGTGCCCACCACCCGGTCGGCGTCGGTGAGGTGGACGCCCCGCTCGGCGAGGGTCGCCAGGTAGGCCGTCTGCCAGGCCACGAAGAACAGTCCGCCGCCGCCGAGGGAGAGACCGAAGGTCAGCCCGTCGCCGTAGCCGGCGCCCATGTCGCGGGGCTGGGCGAGACCGTCCGGCGGCGACACCGCCACGTCGGTCGGGACGTTGCGGGCGGCGCCGGGAGTGTCAGCCATGGCCGGACTCTACGCACCCCGCCCTCACTCCGGCCGCCCCTCCCGAAAGGTGGCTCACGTGGTGCTGCCGGCGGGACGTGGTGAGCCAGCTTGGGCCTCTGGGATCCAAGGTGGCTCACGTGGTGCTGCGGGCGGGACGCGGTGAGCCAGCTTCGGGGGGTGGGAGGGTGGGGTGGGGTCAGCCGCGGGAGCGGCGGGAGGAGCCGCCGCCGGATCCGCTGCGGCGCGGACCACCGGAGGCCTGGCCACCGGAGCGACGGGGACCGCCCGAGCGCTTCTGGCCGCCGCCACCACCACCGGGACCGGACTGGGACCGCGAGCCGCTCCCGCTCCCGTTGCCGCTTCCGTTCCCGGAGCGGCCGCGACCACCGGTGCGGGCATGACGCCGTCCGCTGCCTGCGGCACCGACGCCGTGAGGGGTCGACGAACGCTGGGAGGCGGGGACCTCGAGCAGCTTGGTGACCTCGGCCGTGCTGAGCTTGGTGCGCTGGCCCGGAGCGAGCTCCAGCAGGAGCGGGTGCCCCGGCTTGAGCGGCGTGACGGTCGGCGAGATGCCGGCCTTGCGGGCGAGGTCGCGGACGTCCTTGCGCTGCGACTCGGTGGCGAGGGTGACGACGGTGCCGTCGTTGCCGGCGCGAGCGGTGCGGCCCGAGCGGTGCAGGTAGGCCTTGTGCTCGACGGGCGGGTCGGCGTGGATCACGAGGGTGACGTCGTCGACGTGGATGCCCCGCGCCGCGATGTCGGTGGCGACCAGCACGGTGGCCCGGCCGTCGGAGAACGCCGCCAGGTTGCGGGTGCGCACGTTCTGGGTGAGGTTGCCGTGCATCTCGACGCTGGGGACGCCGTGGGCGTTGAGCTGACGGGTGAGCTGCTTGGCGCGGTGCTTGGTGCGGGTGAAGACCATGGTGCGGCCCGGGGCCGACGTGAGATCGACGAGCACCGGGAGGCGGTCGTCGGTGGTCACGTGCAGCACGTGGTGCGCCATCGTGTTCACCGGCGACTGCTCAGAGTCGACGCTGTGGGTCACCGGGTCGGTGAGGTAGCGGCGCACGAGGGCGTCGATGCCCTTGTCGAGGGTGGCCGAGAACAGCATGCGCTGGCCCTCGGACGGCGTGCGGTCCATGAGGCGCTTCACCGGCGGGAGGAAGCCGAGGTCGGCCATGTGGTCGGCCTCGTCGAGCACGGTGATCTCGACCCGGTCGAGGTCGCAGTGGCCCTGACCGATGAGGTCCTCGAGCCGGCCGGGGCAGGCGACGACGATGTCGATGCCGTTGCGGAGGGCCTGGACCTGCGGGTTCTGGCCCACCCCGCCGAACACGGTGGTGGTGCGCAGGCCGAGCGGTTTGGCGAGCGGGGCGATGGCGGCGTCGATCTGGATGGCGAGCTCGCGGGTCGGCGCCAGGATGAGGGCGCGGGGCCGGCCGGGCTTGCGGTCACGCCGACGGGCGGCGAGGCGGGTGAGGACGGGCAGGGCGAAGGCGAGGGTCTTGCCCGAGCCGGTGCGGCCCCGGCCGAGGACGTCGCGGCCGTCGAGCGAGTCGGGCAGCGTCGCCGTCTGGATGGGGAACGGCTCGGTGATGCCCTGGCGGGCGAGCACGTCGCACAGCTCGGGCGGCACGCCGAGGCCGGCGAAGGTGGTGCCGGCCGACGGGTCGGCGACGGTGGTGCCGGGCGCGTGGTCGGCGGGGGCCGAGTGGTCGCGCGCGACGGACGAGGGACGGGGGGAACGGGGGCGGTGATCCGCCATGTGTGTTTTCTCCAAGCTGCAAGTCCGCTGGGAAGGCACTGACCTCGCCTGTCGGACTCGACAGGGGTCTTCAGCGGCTCAGCGGTGCCGCCCCGGACATGGGACGACCGGGTCACCCTAGCGGTCCGAGGCCCTCCTTCCTCGCACACCGTGGTTGTCACACCGACGTGGGAGGCTCACGCCATGGCGTTCGGACAGCAGTCGGGCCCACCCGCGTCGGCCAAGGAGGTCGCCCAGCTCGAGGCGCTCTTCGCCGACGCCGGCTACTCGTCGTTCCGCGAGGCGCGCCACATCTACGGGCTCACCCAGCGCCAGGCGGCCGGCAAGTTCACCCGCGGCGAGGCCGAGGAGCTGATGGCCCGCCTGGCCTCGGGTGAGGGCACGCTCGACGCCGCGACGGCGAGCGCGGTGGTCGAGGAGACCGCCGACGCGGTGGCCTCCGGTCGGGCCCGCGCCGAACGCGCCGAGCGGCGCCAGGCGGAGCGACAGGCCGAGGCCGTGGCCGGTCTGCCCGACGAGCTGCTCGCCGACGAGCTCGTCCGTCGCGGCTGGATGTGCATGCCCCCGGCCTGACGACCGCCGGTCAACCGACGCGGATGTCGTCCAGTGCCGGCGAGACCGGCGGCGCCTCACGGCCCCGTACCAACAGGCGCACGGCGGTGAAGGTCTGGCGGACGCCGGCGCGGTAGCCCCGCAACGCCAGGGCCCACAGCACCACGCCGACGACGGCGAGAGCGAGCCCGCCCAGCAACCCAGCGGTGCCGGCCGCCCACCACCCCGAGGCCACCATGGCGGCGGCGGCACCCACGAGCACGAAGAACGTGGCGGCCACGGTCGCCGACTCGAACTGGGTGGTGCGCTGGTCGAGGTACACGTCCTCGTAGCGACCGACCCCGGGGGTGTGACGCTGGATCATCCGCAGCGGGGCGGTGACGCTGCGGGCCGCGAACGGCGCCCACAGCACGTACACGAGAGCCACGAGGAAGGTGGAGCGGGGCGGGAAGCCGTCGGGGAAGGCGCCACCGGCGGTGTCGTGGATGAGCGCCTGCTCGACCAGTCCGGACGCCGCCAGGATGGCGACGGTCGTGGAGATCAGCAGCAGCAAGGCCTTGGTGTAGCGCAGCACCGCCACCCGTATGCCCAGCACGTGCTTGGCCAGGAGGGCCTCGGTGCGAGCGACGTCGTGGGCGAGGGTGCGGTCGTGGTTCAGACCAGCCAGCCGGAACGACTGGCGCAGCCGCTCCTGGTCGCCGGCGTGGCCCTCTGGGATCTCCTTCGCCCACACCTCGTACATGCGGGTGTCGAACCGGTCGCGCCATCCGCTGTCGTCGAGGCTCCGAGGGACGAGCAGCGCCTGGGTCCACTCGTCGTCGCGACCCTCCTCGAGCAGGGCGCGTGTGGTGGGGGTCAGCTCGTCGTCGTTGAATCCGAGGCCGGGGATGATGAAGCG
The DNA here is from genome assembly GCA_036520815.1 of Acidimicrobiales bacterium. Taxonomy (GTDB): domain Bacteria; phylum Actinomycetota; class Acidimicrobiia; order Acidimicrobiales; family Acidimicrobilacustridaceae; genus CAMFLJ01. The sequence goes on along the minus strand of DATDIY010000441.1, from coordinate 2,887 downwards.
GGGGTTGAAGACGGCGCGGCGCGGCGCGTCCCGACCGGCTCCCGGGGCGCCGAAGGTGTTGGACGTGAAGTAGAAGCCGAGCAGGTCACTGACCAACAGGTAGATGGCCGAGACCGGGAGCACGACCGACAGGGCGGCGGCCAGCCCGATCCCCACGACCAGCACCCACTGCCCCGCCTCGTAGGAGGACATGATGAGCGTGGTCATGCGGGGGAAGCCGTCACGGATGAACAACGGGAGCAGCAGCACCAGCGCCGATCCCCCGAGGAGGGCCTGTCCGACACGGTGGATGGTGGAGAGGCGCACCTCGCTGCGTTGCAGGAAGGCGCGCATGGCGGCTCGGGACTCCACGTCGGACAGGTCGCCGACCGCCGACCCGCTCGACAGGAAGGTCACGAGGAGCTCCGGCCGCGGAGGTCGGCGAGAAGGCCCTCGGTCTCGGCCAGCGAGCTGATCAGCAGCTCCTTGGCGGTGGCGAGCACGTCGGCCATCAACGCGCTGCGCACGGAGTAGAAGACCTGGTTTCCCTCCTTGCGGGCGGTGACCAGGTTGGCCCGGCGGAGCACCCCGAGCTGCTGGGAGAGATGCGAGAGCTCGAGCCCGACCTCGGGCTGCAGCTCACCGACCGAGCGCTCACCTTGGACCAGTCGCTCCAGGATCCGGATGCGGCCGGGATTGGCGAGAGCGCGGAACAGCTCCGCCTTGAGCTCGCTGATCGGCACGCCGTCGTCGCTCGTCGTCTTCCTGGCCATCCCGTCACCTCTGCCATCCCGAGGTATCTAGTGACCCCGCTATCTGACAAAGTTATCAATTTATCGGACGTTCCCGTTCCGCCCGAAGGCGGAGGCCGCCGCGGTCCACGTCCGGTCGAGGTCGCTGCCAGGCGGATAGCGGCCGTCGAGCTCGAGGCTGACCATGCCGTGGGCGGCCGACCACACCGCCTGCGCGAGGTGGGGTTCCCCCATGACGAGGAGGAACGGCTCGCCGGCCCAGTCCTCGACGCCGGGGGTGAGGCCCTCGCGCGGCAGCGGACCGAGCGTGGCCAGCCGATAGAGGCTGGGATGGTCGAGGGCGGTGCGCCGGTAGGCGCGCAGGAGGGGCTCGACGGCCTCGACCGTTCGCAGCCCGTCGATGGCGGAGCGCAGGGCCTCGCCCATCTCCAGCAGGGCCTCCTCCACCAGGACGAGCTCGATGGCGGCCTTGCCGTCGAAGTGCTTGTAGAGCGACGGCGCCTTCATCCCCAGCTCGTCGCCCAACCGGCGCATGGTGAGGGCATCGGCGCCCTCCGCCTCCAGCACCACCCGAGCGGTGGCGACGATCTCCGCGGCCCGACCGGACAACGGCTCACGCTCGGGCGGAGGACTCGACGCGTCGATCACCGTCGGTCGGCCAGGACGAACACCGGGTGGCGGTTGGCGATGGCGGCGATCTCGGGGTCGGTGGAGTCTGCGTCGACGCCCTCGAAGAAGGCACCGACCTCGGCCTTCCAGCGACGGAGGTAGGCCCGCAGGACGGCCACCTTGTCGGTGTCGGCCAGCTCGGTGGCGACCATCGGCTGGCGGCGGCGGCCGAGGAGGAGGTCGAGCTCCCCGCCGGCGGCCCGCACGTTGCGGACCCACTCCCCTTCGCCGCGAGCAGAGACGAGGTAGCGATGGCCGTCGAGGTCGAGCACGTTCACCGGCGTGCGCCGGGGCTGACCGGAACGACGACCCCGAACCTCGAGGATGCGGGAGCCCCACACGCTCACACCCATCCGGGTGAGGCGGGCCACCGCCCGGTTGGCGACGTTGCGGGTGAACCAACCCGGGCGGCGGTAGTGGCGGTCGGATCCTGCTGCCTCGGCGAAGCGGACGACGGACGTGGTGGGAGCGGTGGTCGTGGTCATGTCGGCTCCTCCTCGGGTAGCTAACGTTGTTAGCCTCAGTATGGCTAACGCCATTAGCCCTGTCAACCCTCGACGGTCGCCGGTCGGTCAGGGGGTGACGTCGCCGAGGAGGGCGGCGTAGAAGAGGCCGCCCATCGCCACCGCGCTCATGGCGACGACGAGCGGGAACACCCGCTTGGGCAGCGAGAGGGCGAACGCCACGAAGAGCGGGAAGGCCAGCAGGAGGAACCGACCGGCGGACGCCTGGCGCTGGTTCACGAACGTGAGCACCACGACGGCGGCGGCGTAGGCGATCCACACCGGGTCGAGCCGGCGGCGCACGGCGAGCAGCAAGCCGACACCGCCGATGACGAGCAGGGCGGCGGCGTTGAGCACCCGGTCCATGTCGGTCCAGTGGAAGGTGACGAGGTCGGCGATCGAGTGGATCGACCCCCGACCGAAGTCGACGGCCGCCCCCCAGCCGGAGCGCTGCAGGGTGAAGTAGCCGCCGAGCTGACCGGTGCGGTGCCAGGCGAAGGCGACCCACGCCAGGAAGCCGAGCGGTGCGAGCAGCGGCGCGGCGAGAGCCCGCCAGTCGCGGTGCGCCCGGATGGCGAGCACGGCGGCCACCACGCACGGCACGACGAGCAGGAAGCCGTTGGGGCGGATCAACCCGCCGGCGAGGGCGGCGATGCCCGCCCAACCCCACCGGCGCCGGTCGAGGGCGAGGAAGCACAGCGCAGTGGCGAGCAGCGCCGGGCCCTCGGTGTAGAAGAGCGAGAAGACGAAGGCGAAGGGCGCGACGAGCAGGAGCAGCACCGAGTCCGACGCCACGTCGCGGTCGTAGCGGCGCTGCACGAGCCGCCAAAGGGCGACGGTGCCGGCCAGGCCACACGCCATCGACACGAGCAGACCGGCGTAGGGCACCGACAGCCCGGTCACGGCGTGGAGGGCCCGGGCCAGCAGCGGCAGGACCGGGAAGAAGGCGAGGAGCTGCTGGGGGTGGCCCACCACGCCGCCGGG
>DATDIY010000440.1:0-17494 GCA_036520815.1 Acidimicrobiales bacterium | reverse complement strand
GTTCCACGCCGACGTGATCGCCGTGCCCGGCAACCCCCTCACCGACATCGCCCTCACCGAGCAGGTCCGCTTCGTGATGAAGGGCGGCACCGTCACCCGCGACGACACCGCTGCCCCCACCACCTGACCCCCCGCTCTCCCCCCCCACCCCAAAGGTGGCTCACGTCGTGTCGCCGGCAGCACCTGGTGAGCCACCTTTCACTGGCTGGGCGGGCCGGCGACGAAGGGGAAGATGCGGGTGAAGTCCACGCCGGGCTCGACGACGGCGAACTCGCTCCACACGGCGGCGGTGGTGCGGCCGAGGGTCGAAGGGTCGTGGCGGGCGTCGACCTCCTCGAGGTACAGCGCGAGGTCCTTGGCCATGAGCGAGTTGGCGAACCCGGACGCGAACCGACCCGGCAGGATCTCGTTCACGAACTTGTCGGAGGTGGCCCGGCTCTGGCCGCTGGAGCCGTTGATCACCTCGAGCATGACGTCCATCTCCAGACCGACCGACAGGCCGAAGGCGACGGCCTCGCTGGCGGCGACCAGGGCGGTGGCCGACAGGAAGTTGTTGGCCAGCTTCAACGCCTGGGCCATCCCCGCCCGGTCGCCGACACGGCGGCGGCGATCGCTCAGCGCGGCGATCACCGGTTCCACCACGGCGCAGGCGGCGTCGGACCCGGCGTACATCACCATGATCGTGCGGGCCCTCGCTCCGGCCACGCCGCCCGACACCGGCGCGTCGACGTAGCCCACGCCGGCCCGTTCGAGCTCGCCGGCGAGCTCCTCGGCGGCGGTCACCCCCACCGTGGAGGTGTCGATCACGTGGGTCGCCCGACGATCGGTGGCCGCGACCAACTGGTCGGTGACCGCCCGGCCAGCAACGACATCAGGGAGGCTGAGCACCACGACATCGCTGCGGCGGGCGACCTCGGCGACGTCGTGAGCCGGCTCACCACCCGGGGGGACCCGGTCGGGCCCGACGGCGTCGTGGGCCACGACGGCGAGACCCGCGCCGACCAGGTTGGCGGCGAGGGCGGCGCCCATGTTGCCGAGGCCGACCACCCCGACCGTGGGTGGGCTCACGAGGTCGCGCCGCCGGGGTCGGGCCGATCGCGCTCGGCCTGGACCGCCCGGATCTCCCTGCGGGCCGCCAGCGCCGCCGGGCCCCCGCAGTAGCCGGAGATCTGGAACAGGAGCTCGTACAGCTCGGCGTCGGTCACCCCGGCACGGTGGGACGCGGCGGCATGCAGGCGGAACTCCTCCATGCGTCCGAGCGCAGCGGTCATCGCCAGGACCAACAAGCTGCGATCTCGGGGGCTGAGCGGACCTCCCCTCGCCCACGCGCCCCACGCCTGCCGGGTCAGGTGGTCCTGGAAGTCGAGCTCGTCGGGGTCAGCCGTCATGGCGTCGACGAAGTCGTCGCCCAGGATCGAGCGACGCATCGCTCGGGCTGGCTCCAGCGGATCGGTGTCGGCCACGTTCCCTCCTGCGGTGTGGGGCCGGACCGGCCCGGGTCAGTCGAGCGACAGGCTGATGGCCTTGATCCGGGCGTAGTCGTGGAGCGCCTCGACGCCCTTCTCCCGCCCGTACCCGCTGTTCTTGTACCCACCGAGCGGCGTCTCGATGGTGAGCGGTCCGCCGTTGACGGTGACCTGGCCGGCATCGATGCGCTCCGCCAGGCGCAGCCCCCGGGCCACGTCGCCGCTCCACACACTGGCCAGCAGCCCGTACTCGGTGTCGTTGGCCAGCGTCAGGGCTTCGTCGTCACCGGTGAACGCCATGGTGACCAGCACCGGGCCGAAGATCTCCTCGCGCGCCACACGAGCATCGGGGCTCACGCCCGCGTACACGGTGGGGCGGATGTAGAGGCCAACGGATCCGGGTCCTTCGGCGTAGACGGAACCACCCGCGACCGGAACGAGCCCGGAGGCCTCCGCCTCGGCGAAGTGCTCGAGCACCTTGGCGTACTGCGCCTCGGTGATCATCGGCCCGAAGTCGATGCCCGGCTCCAGCTGCTCGACGCCTTCGACGACTCGGCGGACGAGCTCGTCGTGCACCGAGGCCTCGGCGATGAGGCGGGTGGTGGCGGTGCAGACCTGACCGGCGTTCATCGACACTGCGGTCACGCACGCGGCGACGGCCCGGTCGAGGTCGGCGTCGGCGAACACGACGACCGGCGACTTGCCGCCGAGCTCGAGCGTCGCCGGGATCAGCCGCTCCGCCGCCAGGCCCGCGAGGTGGCGGCCGGTGGCCACGGAGCCGGTGAACGCCACCCGGGCGATGTCGGGATGGGTGACGAGGGGGGTGCCGACCGCGAGGCCGGTGCCGGTGACCACGTCGAGCAGGCCGTCGGGCAGCCCCGCCTCGGTGGCGACGCGGGCCAGGTGCACCGACGAGGGCGACGTGAGCTCTGAGGGCTTGAGCACCACCGCGTTGCCCGCTGCCAGTGCCGGTGCCACGCCCCGGCACGCCTGGTTCAACGGGAAGTTCCAGGGTGTGATGATCCCGACCACGCCGTAGGGCTCGAAGCGCGTGTAGGTGTGCGCCCGCGAGCCCTGGTCGACGGTGCGACCGCCGTGGGCCCGCACGATGCCGGCGTAGTAGCGGAAATAGGCGCTCGAGGTCTCGACCTCGGAGCGGGCCTGGGCCGCGACCTTGCCGGTGGAGGCCCGTTCGAGCTCGATCAGCTCATCGGCGCGGGCCTCGATGGCGTCGGCGACCCGGTGCAGGACGTCGGAGCGTTCGGCGGCGGGCCGGGCCGACCACGCCGGTTGGGCGGCTCGCGCGGCGGCGACCGCCGCCTCCACGTCGTCAGCGGTGCCGGCGGCGATCTCGTCGCCCGGGCGCCGGGTGCGCGGGTCGAGGGTGCCCAGGTACCCGCCGCTCGCCGGCTCCACCGCCTTGCCACCGATCCAATGGTCGTGTCGGACCGTCATGCCCTTCCCTTCCGTGTCAGATCCGGCCATCGGTGTCAGATCCGGCCATCGAGCGATGCGAGGTACGCGCGGGTGCGGCGGGAGGACTCGAGCTTCTCGTCGCGCGTCTCGCCGATGGGCACGACGCGCACCGACACGTCGGTGGTGCCGGCGTCGGCGAAGGCCCGCAGGCGCTTCTCGATGGTCACTTCGCTGCCGGCGGCGAGGATGTCGCCGACCGAGCGGGCGTCGCCCCGATCGAGCAACTTCTGGTAGTTGGGAGAGACCTCGGCCTCCGACAGGACCCGGTTGGCCCGGGCCACGGCCACGTCGACCTCGTCGTCGGCGCACAGGCACACCGGCACCCCCGCCACCACCCTCGGTGCCGGTCGTCCCGCCTGGGCCGCTGCCCGGTTGATGCCGGGCGCGATGTGCTCGCCGATGGCCCGCTCGTCGGCCAGCCACAAGATGGTTCCGTCGGTGCGCTCGCCGGCGAGGCGGACCATGACCGGCCCCAGGGCCGCGATCATCACCGAGGTGGGCCCGACATCGGTGATGTCGAGCGGGTTGTGCACGGTGAACATCTCGTTCTCGACGTCGACGGGGCCCGGCCCGGCGAGGGCAGCGTCGAGCACGTCGAGATAGGCGCGCATGGTGCGGGCCGGCTTCTCGTACGGCAGGCCCAACATCTCCTCGATGACCCAGTGGTGCGAGACGCCGAGCCCCAGCGTGAGCCGGCCGCCGCACACCGCCTGGGTCGAGAGCACCTGCTGGGCCAGCGCGATCGGGTGCCGGGGCTGGACCGGCACGACCGCAGTGCCGATCTCGACACGGGAGGTGGCCTGCCCGATCAACGTCACCGCCGTGAGGGCGTCGAAGTCATCGGGGATCTGGGGCACCCAGACCGAGGCCATCCCGGCCTCCTCCGCCCAGAGGGCGTCGGCCAGCATGCGCTCGATCTTCGTGCTGTAGCGGCCCCGCTCCGGGCCGACCATCACACCGATCCGCACGGGCGGCCTGCCTTTCAGGAACTGGGACGGGCCCGGCCGACGAGTCTACCCGTGGCCTGGCGATGCGAACTGGTGGGAGCTGCGGTCGCTCCGGCGACAGGAACTCCAACCAGTTCGGGCGATTGGGCGGTCAACGGTTGGTCAGCAGGTCGATGAAGTCCCACGGGTACTCCGGTTCGGGGGTGGTGGCGAGATCGAGGCGCTCCAGGACCTCCGGGGGAACCTCGACCCCGAGCGAACCCAGGTTGTCGTCGAGCTGCTCGACGGTGCGCACGCCGACGATGACGGAGGTGACCGGTCGGGTGCGCTGCCAGGCGAGGGCGAGCTGGGCCGGCGAGCACCCGATCTCCGACGCCAGCTCCGACACCAGCGACGCGATCTCGAACCCTCGCTCGTTCTTCTTGAAGCGGTCGGTGGCGCCGGCACCCTGCTCGAGCCGCGAGCCGGTGGGGTCGTCGACGCCCGGGCGCACCTTGCCCGTCAACATGCCGCTGGCGAGGGGGCTCCAGCTCACGAGGCCGAGGCCCTCGTCGCGCAGGAGGGCGAGGTGCTCGCGCTCGAGGGTACGCACGATCAGGTTGTACTGCCCCTGGAAGCCCACGAACCGCGCCCCACCCAGCCGGTCGCTGATCTCGAGCGCCTTCATCAGCCGGTAGGCCCGGAAGTTCGAGGCGCCGACGTAGCGGACCTTCCCCTGGCGCACCAGGTCGTCGAGGGCGGAGACGGTCTCCTCCAGTGGCGTCGACTCGTCGTCGACGTGCACCCAGTAGAGGTCGATGTGATCGGTGCCCAGCCGGCGCAGGCTCCGCTCGCAGGCCGTCACCACGTGAGCCCTACCGGCCCCCCGGTCGAGCGGACCGGGGCCGGTCGGGAGGCCGACCTTGGTGGCCAGCACCACGTCGTCGCGGCGGCCGGACAGCGCCCGGCCGACGAACACCTCCGAGTCGAGGTACACGTCGGCGGTGTCGATCAGGTTCCCGCCGGCCTCGAGGTAGCGGTCGACCAGCGCGGTGGCCGTGGCCTGATCGCACCCCCAACCCGGGATGCTGAAGGTCATCGCCCCCAGGGCCAGCTCCGACACCCGGAGCCCGCTGCGCCCGAGCGGCCGCACCCGCATGTCACTCATCCCCGTCCCCCTGGCCTCGGCGTCTCGGCGGGCAGTCTGCTCAGCGCCGGCCGTCGGCGGCCAGACCTCGGAAGAGGAGGTCCCAGAGCACCTCCGCCGGGTCAGCGTCGTCCGGTCGCAGCGGGGTGCCGGCGATCGTGGCCGAGAACACGTTGAACATGATCGACTGCAGGATGATGCCGGCGACGTCGTCGAGGCGCAGCCCCTCGCGCGCCACACCCGCGGCGGCGGCGTCGTCGAGCAGCTCCTCGAGCAGGACCACGAGAGGACGGTGGGCGCGCACCGCCTCGGTGGGGTGATCGGTGAGCAGCTGCTGGGCGAAGTCGGCCATCGCCGGGGTGGGACGGAGCGACGTGTCCTCGCCGTCGCGCATGGGACGACAGAGGTGGTGGTACTCGACGACGAAGCACCGCAGCCGGGCGAGCGGGCCGTCCTCCCGCTCGATGCGCTCGCGGAGGTGGGCGGCGGTGGAACGCACAGCGTCCTCGAACAGGGCGAGCAGCAGCTCGTGCTTGCCACCGAAGTACTGGTAGAAGCTGCGCAGCGACTGACCGGAACGCTCGACGACCTCCTGCACGGTGAAGTCCCGCCCGGTGGGGCTCTCCTCCATCAGCTCCAGCGCCGCGTCGAGGAACCGCTGCACCCGGTTCTCGGCCCGCAGCCGCGCCGAGCCGAGCGAACGGGCCACCGCCTGCTCGCGCCAGCTGAGGGCGTCGGTCGCCAGCGGGTCGTCAGCGGTCACGGGACACTCCTTCTCCGACGCTCCGTGCCTGGTCGGGGGCGGGGCAGCGAGGGGCGAACAGGGGGCGTCGTTCAGACGGCCGGGGCGACGATCTGGTGGATCATCGAGGCGCCGCTGTCGGGCACCCGTGGCTGGCGCCACACCTCGACCGGGAACGACACGCACACCAACGAGTAGCACAGCCACAGCAGGTTCTGGGCCAGCTCGTCGTCGGGGATGTCGTCGAGGTCGTAGCGGTCGAGCCAGCTCAACGCGTCCTCCAGCCGCGGCAGGAAGGCGTCGTAGAACGTCTGCATCTCGTCCATCGTGGAGGCCAGGCGAGTGGCGTAGCGGTCCGGCTCGTCCTTCAGGCACCAGGTCGGGGCGAAGGGCTCGAGGTCGGCGAAGGCGTCGGGGAGCATCGGCATGGTCGTGTCCTCCTGCGTCAGGCCCGGACGTCGACCGGGGTCTCGTGGGTGGCGAGGTGGTCGGCCACGTACGCCCGCGCCGTGCGGTGGAGATGGCGCAGGGCGATCTCCTGGTCGTTGAGCGGGAACTCGGTGACCGTGCGGGTCTCGATCATCGACTGGGTGGCCTCGAGGGTGTTGCCGTCCTGGAGGCTGTACTCCTTGAACGAGGTGAGGGCGAGCTCGTGGGCCACGCGCTCGCGCGCCGTGCGGGAGGGCACGAAGTAGAGCGAGCACTCGAAGGTGTGGGTGTTGTAGGACGTCGGCCAGTAGTGGTACGTGAGGTACCAGTTCGGCGCCCAGAGCAGCAGCATGAAGTTGGGGAAGAAGAGGAACGAGTCCTCCCCCCACACGGGGCTGCGGGCCGGGTTCACCGCCGGCGGGTAGTCGATCTCGATGGGCCGCTCCCACGGCCCGAACAGACCGCTGCGCAGCACGCGCTCGATGGGCTTCACCATGCTGAGGTCCTTGGGTGGCGACATGCCGCCCCACGACGACACCATCGAGTGCGGACCCTCGAGCTGGTAGTGCAGGGCCTCGAAACCGAAGCCCTGCAGCTTCTGCGATTCGTCCGAGACCGACTGCTTCGCGTGCAGAACAGGCGCGTGGTAGAACTCCATGAAGGCGTCGATGAAGAGCTTCCAGTTGCTCCCGATGTCGGCTCGGTAGGTCGCCACCTCGGTCATCTCGTGGAACGGGTAGCCCTTCAGTCCGGCCCCGAACGTCCCGAGGTAGTCGTCGAGCGGCTCGGCGTCGTCGTCCAGGTTGACGAAGACGAAGCCCTCCCAGATCTCGCACCGCACCGGCACGAGGCCGAACGCGTCCTTGTCGAGATCGAAGAACTCCGACTCCTGCTGCACGAAGCTGAGCGACCCGTCGAGGTCGTAGCGCCAGCCGTGGTACTTGCAGGTGAACTGGCGGAACGAGCCGCTGGTCTCTTCGCGGGGGTAGTCGTTCCACACGAGCTTGTTGCCGCGGTGGCGACAGATGTTGTGGAAGGCGCGGATCTCACCCGCCTTGTCCTTGACCACCACCACCGAGGTGCCGGCGGCGTCGAGCTCCTTGGTGAAGTAGCTCCCGGTGCGCGGCAGGCGCTCGACGCGGCCCACGTTGAGCCAGGTGCGCTGGAAGATCGCCTTGCGCTCGAGCTCGTAGAACGCAGGATCGATCGAGTCCGAGTAGTCGACCGGCTCGGTGCCGATCTCCGGGTAGTGCTCGGTCCAACTGCCCTCGGCGGGCTTCGGGAAATGAGCCATTGCAACGACCTCCCTCGGTGCGACCAGCGTACGGTAGCATCGATCTCCGATTTAGAGAAGAGCATTCTCAGCGCGATGGCGGGGCTCGGTGGCGGGCCCCGGACGGCGCCGCCGACGCGGAGGAGCGCCGCAGGGATCAGGGCCTCAGGTCGTCGTCGAGCTGGAGGCCGAAGCTGTTGAACGCCATGGCGAGCAGCTCGTAGCAGCCCACGGTGAACACGAGGTCCATGAGCTCCTCGGTGCCGAAGTGCTCGGCCAGGGCCTTCCACGTCTCGTCGGTGACCATGGCGTCGTCCACCAGCTCGTCGACCGCCTGGAGCATGGTCCGTTCGATCGGCAACCAGCCCTCGGCCGTCGGACCCACCCGGATGCGCTCGATCTCCTCGCGTGTGAGCCCGGCGTCGAGTCCCTGGATCACGTGTTGGGCCCACTCGTATGGGGCATCGCGCAGGATCGAGACCCGGAGCACCAGCAGCTCGCGATCTCGCGGATCGAGGGTGGAGCCGAAGAGGATGTAGCCGTTGAAGGTGTGGTAGGCGGTCGTCAGCGTGGGGTGCTGGGCGAGGGTGCCGAGCACGTTCAGGCCCTTCGATCGCCCCTCCCCCCGCGGCGGAAGCGGGTGGCGGGCGTCGGTCGGCAGGAGGGCGGCGAGGGCATCGCGCATCCCCGGGCCCCACTGGTCGGGCGGCAGGGGCGGGATCCGAGGCGAGGTCAGCCGCGGCGTGCTCGACCGCGCCGCCCCCTGTCCGGTGCTGCCCTGGCCGCTGCTGTCCCGCATGGACGCTCCCCCGAGGTCGTGTGCCGCCACCTTCGCGCGAGCCGGCCCGCCTGTCACCCGCGTTCCCGCTGGCCGAGAGTGTCGTTCTCGGCCAAGATGGGCGACGTGGGGGATCTTCCGGTCGACGACGTGCTGGAGCTGGAGCAGCTGCTCGCCCGCTACGCCGTCGGCATGACGAAGGGTGACGTCGACGCCGTCATGGACGTGTTCACCCCCGACGGCACCTACAGCGCCTTCGGCGACACCTATCCGCTGGCCGACTTCCCGACGCTCGTCGCCGCCGCCCCGAAGGGGCTCTTCCTCGTCGGCCCGCCGGCCTTCGAGCTCGACGGCGACGCCGGCACTGGTGAGCAACCCCTCTGCTTCGTCGAGCAGACCGACCACGCCATGCGCATCGGCTGGTACACCGACACCTACCGGCGCACCGAGCGCGGGTGGCGCCTGGCCACGCGGAGCATGACCTTCCTGCGCCGTAGCGGCACCGCCGACTCCGGTCGGCCGCACGATCCCACCCGACCCCAGCCCACCGCACCGTCGCACTGATCGGGTGGCCGTGGACCTCGACGAGTTCCGCACCGACCTCGACGCCTTCCTCGACGCACGGGCCGCCGAGCTCGCCCCCGCCTTCGAGGGCAGGGGCACGCTTGCCGAGCAGATGGCGCAGATCGCGAAAGTTCGTCGACTCACCTTCGATGCCGGGTTCGCCCGACGCGGGTGGCCCGAGCGGGTCGGCGGCCTCGGGGGATCCAGTCTCATGCGGGCCTATCTCGCCGAGGCCGTCACCTACCGACACCTCGTCGAGCCCGGGCTCTACTCCATGCCCGAGGTGCTCGGCCCCACGGTGATCACCTTCGCCCGGCCGGAGCTGACCGCGGAGATGGTCCCGAAGCTGCTCCGGGGCGACGAGGTGTGGTGCCAGGGCTTCTCCGAGCCGGGCACCGGCTCCAACCTGGGCTCGCTCACCTGCCGGGCGGTGCGCGACGGCGACGGGTGGCGCGTCACCGGCCAGAAGGTGTGGACCAGCCTGGCCCAGCACGCCGAGCGCTGCGTGCTGCTCACCCGCACCGGCACGCTCGAGTCGGCGCACCGAGGCATCACCGCCCTGTTCGTCGACATGGACTCGCCCGGCATCACCGTCCGACCCATCTGGACCATGCACGGCACCGACGAGTTCTCCGAGGTGTTCTTCGACGACACCTTCGTGCCCGACGACCGCATGCTCGGCGGCGAAGGCGACGGCTGGTCGGTGGCCATGGACCTGCTCCCCTACGAGCGCAGCACGTCGCTCTGGCAGCGCGCCGCCCACCTCCACCGCCGTCTCCAGGACCTCCTCGACGAGGCACCCGTCGACGCGCTCGACCCGGCGGCGGTGGGCGACGTCGCCCTGACCGTCCAGGCCTTCCGAGCTCGGTCCCGTGCCACCCAGCACCGCATGGCCGCCGGCGAGTCGCTGGGTCCGGAGACCTCGATCGACAAGGTGCTCCTCGCCACGTCGGAGCAGGCGGTCTACGACCTCGTGGCCGATGCGCTCTCCCCCGAGGTCACCACCGGCGACGATCCCGGGGGGGATCGGTGGCGGTCGGAGTACCTCTACTCCCGCGCCGCATCCATCTACGGCGGCAGCGCCGAGATCCAGCGCAACATCATCGCCAACCGACTCCTCGACCTCGGGCGGGACCGGTGATGGACCGCGACGAGCTCGACCTGTTCGAGCGCAGCCTCCGGGCGGTCACGATCAACGCCACCGGGGTCGAGCTCGACGAGGAGCTCGACGAGGTCGGTTGGCCCGACGCCATGCGCAGCGAACCGGCGCCTGCCATCTCGCTGCTGTTCGAGGCACAGGGTGAAGCGGGGTCCACCTCCTCCGCCCTCGACCTGGTGCTGGCCCACGGGCTGGGCCTCGAGTCGGCCGGGCCCCTGGCCGTGGTCCTGCCGCCGGCCGGCGCGTGGGATCCGCCCGGGCGCCTCGACGGCGACGGGCTGCACGTCCGGGGCCTCGCCACTGCCGCGCTCCCCGACGGCCCGACGGCCGAGGTCGTCGCCACGGTGGCACCCGACGGCGACGACCACGAGGGCACCGCCCCGGTCGAGGTGGTCGTCACCGTGGAGACCTCGGAGCTCGAGCTGCGGGCGGTCGAAGGGGTCGACCCCCGCCTGGGCCTGTGGCGCGTGAGCGCCGACGACGTCGGGCCGGTGGCCCCGCTCCGACCGGTGCCGACCAGCTGGAACGACGGGGTGGCGCTGGCCCGGCTCGCCCTCGCCCACGAGCTCGTGGGTGCCAGCCGCACGATGCTCGCCATGGCACGCGAGCACGCCCTCGAGCGGGTCCAGTTCGGGGTGCCGATCGCCTCGTTCCAGGCCGTGCGCCATCGCCTGGCCGAGACGCTCGTCGCCGTGGAGACGGCCCACGCCGCCGCCGACGCGGCGTGGCTCGACCTCTCCCCCACCTCCGCCCTGATCGCCAAGGCCACCGCCGGGCGCGAGTCACGTGTCGCCATGAAGCACTGCCAGCAGGTTCTGGCCGGCATCGGCTTCACCACCGAGCACGACCTGCACCACTTCGTGCGGCGGGCCCTGATCCTCGACTCTCTCTTCGGCACGGCCAGGACGCTGACCCGACGCCTCGGCGCCGAGCTGGTGGCCAGCCGGCGGCTGCCGCCGCTGCTCCCCCTCTGAGCCCGCTAGGGCTTCGTCGAGCGCGACCGGAGCCGTTCGACGTTGGCCCGCAGCTCCTCGGAGCCGAACGATCGCTCCTCGGCTGTGAGGGCGAAGTCGATCGCGCCCATGACCGCCCGCTCGAGGGGGAGGTTGAGGATCCGCTTGGTGTCCTGGAGCGCTTGTCGGGGCAGCTTGGCCATCCGGTGGGCCAGCTCCACCGCCCGGTCGACGACCTCGTCGTCGGGCACCACGTGGTTGGCGAGGCCGATCTCGGCGGCCCGCCGGGCCGAGATGCGGTCACCGGTGAAGGCGTACTCCTTGGCCAGCTGGAGGCTGGTGAGCAGCGGCCAGGTCAGGGCACCGCCGTCGGCCGCCACCAGGCCGACCGCCACGTGGGGGTCGGCGAGGTGCGCGCTCTCGGCCATGAACACGACGTCGCTGAGGGCCACGATGCTGCAGCCGAGACCGACGGCGGGGCCGTTCACCGCGGCGATGAGCGGGATGCGGAGGCTCACCAGGCTGGTGACGAGACGCCGGCCGGTGACGAGCGACGCCCGTCGGGCCTCGACGTCGTAGTGCTGCTGCTCGAGGTACTCGAAGTCGCCTCCGGCGGAGAACGCCCGACCGTTGCCCGTCAGCACCGCGACACGCGCCTCGGTGTCGGCGTCGAGCAGGGCGATCGTCTCGGTGATCGCCTCGTGCAGGGCGTGGTTGGTGGCGTTGAGCTCCTCGGGCCGGTTGAGCCGGATGATGCGGATCGGCCCGTCGATCTCCACCTGGACCTCGGACGGCAGGTCGTACGTGCTCATTTACCCAACCCCAGGACTCGTGTCGCGACCAGGTTCTTCTGGATCTGTTCGGCTCCGCCCATGACGCTCTGCGAACGGCTGTAGAGGTACACCTTGAACCAGGTGTCGTCGCCACCATCGAGGCCGGTGCCGCCGACCGAGAGGGCGGCGTGGCCGATCGCCTGCTCCGCCTCGATCATCAGCAGCTTGTCGATCGAACCCTCCGGACCGTGGGAGATGCCGTCGAGACGGTCGGAGAGCCGCCGGCGCACGTGGAGGCGCAGCATCTCGGCCTCGACGATCGCCCAGGCCAGGTCGCGACGCGTCTCGGCGTCGTAGGCCGCGGCATCGGCCTTCACCTGCCCGGTGAGCTGCTTGGCCAGCTTGGAGTACCGACCGGCGAAGCCCAGGGCGTGGGGCTCGCGCTCGTGGCTGACGATCGTCATGGCGATCCGCCAACCCTCGCCCGGCTCACCGATCATGTTGGCCGCCGGCACGCGAGCACCGTCGAAGAGGACCTCGCCGAACTCCTTGGTGACACCGTTGATCATCGGCAGCGGCCGCTGCTCGATGCCGTCCTGGTGCATCGGCACGGCGAACGCCGAGATGCCCTTGTGCTTGGGGACGTCCTGGTCGGTGCGGGCCAGCAGGAAGCACCAGTCGGCGTCGTCGGAGTAGCTGGTCCAGACCTTGTGCCCGTGCAGCACGTAGTCGTCGCCGTCGAGATCGGCGCGGGTGCGCAGCGACGCCAGGTCGGAGCCGGCGTCGGGTTCGCTGAAGCCCTGGCACCAGCGCTCCTGACCGCTGATGATGCCGGGCAGGAAGCGCTGGCGGATGTCGTCGCCGCCATGGGCGAGGATGCCCTCCACCAGGTAGCCGAGGCTGGGGCGGGGCGGCGCGCCGGCCGCCGCCAGCTCCTCGTCGATGATCACGTCGTACACGGCGGGGAGGTCCCGCCCACCGATGTCGGTGGGCCAGGTCGCCCCGAAGAAGCCGCCCTCGTGCAGCGTCTGGTGCCACGCAGCCATGCCCGCCCAGTAGGCGTCGTCGGTCGACGACGCCGGGAGCTTCGGATTGTTCTCGACGAGCCAGCTGCGCAGCCGAGCGCGGAACTCGGCCTCCTCCGGGGAGTCACCGAAGTCCATCGGATCCTCCGATCCCGTTGTGGGCGAGCACCCGCTCGAGGCTCGGCCCGACGCCGCCGAACAGATCGCTCGACACCAGCGCCCTGCGCAGGAAGACGTGGGCCATGCACTCCCAGGTGTGGCCGATGCCGCCGTGGACCTGGATGACGGTCTCGCAGGTCGTGCGGGCCGACCGGGCGCAGTACGCCTTGGCCAGCGCGGCGGCGGCAAGGGCGTCGTCGGCCGGCAGGGCGTCGACCGCCCACGCGGCGTGGAGCGCCGCGCTGCGCGACCCCTCCATCTGCGAGTAGGCCTCGGCGAGGAGGTGCTGGATGGCCTGGAACGACCCGATGGACGTGCCGAACTGCTGGCGCCCGTTGGCGTACTCGACGGCGAGGTCGATGGCCCCCCGCATCACCCCGACGAGATCGGCGCACGTGAGGGCGAGGGCGAGGGCGTTCCACCGGGCGAGCTCCTCGTCACCGATCGGCCGGGCACCCTCGAGGACGGCGGCGGAGGCGGTGGGCGTCGCCGTCGGCCGCGTCAGATCGGTGCGTGGTGCCAGGCCGTCGAGAGCGACGGTGCCCACGCGTCCGTCGGTGTCGAGCACCAGGGCGGTCGGCGATCCGTCGGCGTCGACGGCGATGCTGCCCGACGGCACCGAGCCGACGGAGACCCGAGCGACCGACGCCAGGCCGGGGCCGAGCACGACCGTCTCCATCGCCTCGGCGTACGGGGCTCCGCTGAGGCGACGCAGGTCGGCGGCCATGACGGGTCCGAGGTAGGCGGCGTCGGCCAGCCCCCGTCCGAGCTCCTCGGCGACGATGGCGGCCTCCACCCCCGACGCGAGCGGTGTGCCATCGTCGTCGGCCGCCATCCGCAGCTCCCGCCAGCCGGACTCGACCACGACAGCCTCGAGGCGGGCGCGACGCTCGGGGTCGTCGAGTTGGCCGACCGCCTGCGGGCCCAGGCGGCTGACCGCGTGCGCGGCAGAGTCGCGAAGGGTCTGCTGCTCGGCCGAGAGCCGAACGTCCATCGACTCGTCCTCTCCTGTGCTGCTCCCCGGTGGTGCCCGGTCAACCTACCTGAGCCTCGCAGCCCGTTCTCTCGGCGCAGATGGACGCCGCGGCGGCCGGGACGGCGGCATCGGTGCGCGACACTGACCCGATGTTCGACCTCGGGGGGAGGACGGCCGTCGTGACCGGCGGCGGTCGTGGGATCGGCCGGGGAATCGCCCGCGCCCTGGCGAGCGCCGGGGCCGGCGTCGTCGTGGCCGGCCGCTCACCGGAGCCGTTGCACGACACCGTCGAGGAGCTCCGCGGGCTCGGCGTGGAGGCGCTCGCCGTCCCCGTCGACCTCACCCAGCCCTCCTCGCTAAACACACTCGTGCAGGAGACCCTCGACCGGTTCGGTTCCGTCGACTGCTGGGTGAACAACGCCGGCGGCGCCCGGACCGAGGACAACGCACCGCTGCTCGAGCTCACCGAGGCCCAGTGGGACGCCGTCGTCGACCTGAACCTCAAGCGCACGTTCTTCGCCGCCCAGGCGGCGGCGCGCGCCATGGCGGTCCACGGCGGCTCCATCATCAACATCTCGTCGCGCAGCGGCTCCCAGCCCAACCCGATGACGGGCCAGTACGGGGCGGCCAAGGCCGGGCTCGACAACCTCACCGCCACCATGGCGGTCGAGTGGGGTCACCTCGGCATCCGCGTCAACGGGATCGCTCCGGGCGCGGTGCGCACCGAGGAGCCCGTGGCGGCGATGGCCACGCCGAGTCGACGCCGCCGCCAGATGGAGACCATCCCTCTACGGCGGCTCGGCACGGTCGACGACATCGGCCCGCTCTGCGCCTTCCTGGCCTCCGACGAGGCGTCGTGGATCACCGGTGAGGTCATCCAGGTCACCGGCGGCAGCCGCATCCCTGTCGGGTACCTGAGCTACCTTCACCGCACCAACGAGCGGCTCGGCTGGGACGAGGCCTGACGCCCACCGCTGTGGTCAGCGCTGCTTGCCCCGTTTCGACGTGGCGCGACCTGCCTCCTCGAACCCCGCCGAGTCCCACGCCAGGGCGGCGAACGCCGTCATCTCGAGGGCGAGAGCGGCGTTGAGGCCGAGGTCCTCGCCCTGCTCGTAGAGCGACAGCACGGTGGCCACCGCCGACGTGTCGGCGACCTGCCCGGCCAACGTGCGGACGAACCCGAGCAGCTCCTCGTGGGGCACCACGTGGTTGACCAGACCGAGGCGGTGCGCCTCGGTCGCGTCGACCGGGTTGCCGGTCACCGACATCTCCCGGGCCTTGCGGATGCCGACGGCTCGGGGGAGCAGTGCGGTGAGGCCCCACGCCGGGACGACACCCAGCCGGGCGTGGGTGTCGGCGAAGGTCGCCCGCTCGGAGGCGACCACGAACGTGCAGCTGAGCGCGATCTCGAGCCCACCGGACACGCAGCTGCCGTTGACGGCAGCGACCACGGGTGTGCGCAGCGCCCGCAGCGCGCGGCCGGGGTTCACCGTGAAGCGGCGGATGCGCGGATCGAAGTTCGGGTCGATCTCCTTGAAGTCGACGCCGGCGCTGAAGGCGGGGTCGGTGCCCGTGAGCACCACCGCCCGTACCTCGGGGTCGACGTCGGCCGCGTCGAGCAGGGCGCAGAGCTCCTCGCGCATCGCGGTGGTGAGCGCGTTCTTGGCCTCGGGCCGATCGATGGTGATCGTGCGCACGCCGTCGGCGTCGTCCACGAGGAGCGGACCGCTCACGACGCGCCCTTCATCTCGAGCCGGGCGTTGTCCCAGGTGAGCATCCGCGGCTGGGGCACCAGTCGGAAGAACCGTTTGCCCGCATAGGCCTTCTTCGCCGAGTCCGGCATGTCGGTCCGCGCCGTGCGGAAGGCGGCGTACTTGGCATCGAGGGCGGCGTCGACCTCGGCGAGGGTCGCCTCGTCCTCGATCGGTTCGACCGCCCCGCTCAGGTGCACGGCGCGCAGCTCGGCCCACCGCTCCCCCGACTCCACCAGGAACGACGCCCTCGGATCGTTGGCCAGACGAGCGATCTTCTTGGTCCGCTCGAAGGTCATGAAGCAGATCGTGCGATCGAGGGCGACGAACCAGATCGGCAACGTGACCGGCGAGCCGTCGGCCCGCAGCGTCGTGAGGATCCCGGTGTGGGCGTCGGCCAGGACCTCCCAGGCCTCGTCCTCGGACAGCCGGATGCTCATGCGAGGTCACTCACCTTTCGTCGGCTCCCCATCGGGCGCATCGTGCCACGGGGCGCCGCGGTGCTCGGATGAGTATCCTGTTCTCCTATGGCAGATACGACGTTCTCGCCGGTCCCGCCCACCGACCCGGAGATCCGGACCGAGGTCATCGAGACGGTCCGGCGGTTCGTCGCCCGCGACGTCATCCCGGTGGCGTCGGATCTGGAGCACGCCGACGAGTTCCCCACCGACCTGGTGGTGACGATGCGCGAGCTCGGCCTGTTCGGCGTCACCATCCCAGAGGAGCACGGCGGACTCGGACTCGACCTGCTCACCTACATCGGCGTCATCGAGGAGCTGGCCTACGGCTGGATGAGCCTCACCGGCATCGTCAACACCCACACCATGGCGGCGACGCTGATCATGACCCACGGCACCGAGGACCAGAAGCAGCGGTGGCTGCCGGCCATGGCGTCAGGCGAGCGCCGCGGCTGCCTCTCGCTCTCGGAGCCCGACGCCGGCAGCGACACCCGCAACATCTCCTGCCGGGCCGTGCGCGACGGCGACACCTACGTCCTCAACGGCACCAAGGCCTGGGTCACCAACGGCGAGCGGGCCAGCCTCGTGGCACTGGCCGCACGCACCGAGGAAGGCATCTCCGCCTTCATCGTGGAGAAGGAGCCGGGGCCTGCGTTCGAGGGCATCTCGACGAGCAAGAACGTCAGCAAGCTCGGCTACAAGGGCGTCGAGACGGTCGACATGGCCTACGTCGATCACCGCATCCCCGCCGGCGGCCTGATCGGCGAACCGGGCCGGGGCCTGGCCCAGATCCTCGGCGTGATGGAGCTCGGCCGGATCAACATCGCGTCGCGCGCCGTCGGCGTCGCCCGGGCCGCGTTCGACGCGGCGCTCGCCTACGCCCAGGTCCGCGAGACGATGGGCAAGCCCATCGCCCAGCACCAGGCCATCCAGCTCAAGCTGGCCGACATGGCCACCAAGCTCGAGGCCTCACGCCTGCTCACCCGCAACGCCGCCGAGCGACGCGCCGCCGGCCTGCGCGCCGACGTGGAGGCGGGTATGGCCAAACTGTTCGCCAGCGAGACCGCCCTCGAGCTGTCGATGGAGGCCATGCGCATCCACGGTGGCGTGGGCTACACGACCGACCTGCCCGTCGAGCGCTACTACCGCGACGCGCCGCTCATGGTCATCGGCGAGGGCACCAACGAGATCCAGCGTCTCGTCATCGCCCGCGGCCTGATCGCCCGCGCCCAGGGCACCGCCTGACCCTCACCCACGCTCGCCTTCTCGCGCGCGAACACCTTCTCTCGCGCGAATCGGTCGCTGGAGCGACCAGATCCGCGCCGGGTTCCCGTCTCGGGGTCAGCGGGGGGTTCGGGGAGGGCGGCGGCCGTCGGCCAGCTCGGCCAGGACCTCGTCGGTGTGCTCGCCCAGACCGGGCACCTCGACATCGGTGGCCC
>DATDIY010000439.1:0-3506 GCA_036520815.1 Acidimicrobiales bacterium | reverse complement strand
CGTTCGCGCTACCTCACGTCGTCGCCGCTGACGCTGCCCGTCGGCGTCGCTCCCACCCGCGGAGCGCCCGATCTCCATGATCGGCGAGGAGGTGGCACGACCCGTTCGTGTCCGTCCGAGAGCTTGTGGAGCCCGACATGTCGCACACCCTCCACGCGCCGCGCGCCCTCGCCCAACGGCGACGGCAGCGCACCAAGCGCCTGCTGGCCCTCCAGGCCGTCGCCGAGTCCCTCGTCTCGGTCGCCGGCCTCACCGGCGCGCCCGTCGTCAACCAGTCCGGCGCCGAGGTCGGCCGCCTCCTCGACCTGGTCGTGCGGTGGGAGGGGGAGCCCTACCCGCCGCTGACCGGCATCGTCGTTCGGGTCGGGCGACGGTTGGCATGGGTGCCGGCCGACAGCATCGACGAGCTGGCCCAGCGCGAGGTGGTGCTGCGCTCGGCCCGGCTCGACCTGCGCGACTTCGAGCGCCGCGACAACGAGGTGAAGCTGGTCGACGACGTGATCGACCACCAGATGGTCGACGTCGACGGGGTGCGGGTGTTCCGGGCCGCCGACCTGTTCCTCGCCCGGGTGGGGGGCGGCTACCGCCTGGCCGGAGCTGACGTCGGGTTCGGCACCCTCCTGCGTCGGCTGGGGCCGGCCCGGTGGCGGGCTCGTCCCCATCCCGAGCGGGTCATCGACTGGGCCGCCATCCAGCCCTTCTCCGACCCGGGCGAGCCGGTGCGGCTCAGCCGGGCCAACAACGAGCTGCGGCGGCTGCGACCGGGCGAGCTGGCCGACCTGCTCGAGGAGCTCGGCCGATCCCAGCGCCAGGAGCTGATCGCCGCGCTCGACGCGGAGACGGCGGCCGATGCCCTCGAGGAGATGGAGAGCGACGAGCTGGTCGTGCTGCTGCGCGACGCCGAGCCGGAGCAGGCGGCGGCCCTCGTCGCCGAGATGGAGCCGGACGAGGCGGCCGACGCGCTGCGCGACCTCGACGAGGAGACGCGGGCGGAGCTGCTCGCCGCCATGCCCTCCGACGTGGCCGGGGTGCTGATCGACCTCCTCGACTACGACGAGGAGACCGCCGGCGGCGTGATGACCACCAACATCCTCCTGCTCGAGGGGGAGGCGTCGGTCGCCGAGGCGCGGCGCCGGTTGCGCGAGCGTGACGACGTGCACGACATCGACGGCGTCCTGGTGGTCGACAGCGAGGGTTGCCTCGTCGACGACGTCCACATGATCGAGCTCTTCACCGCCGAGCCCGATCAGCGGCTGCGCGACCTCACCCGTCCGCCGTGGCCCGTGACCGTCACCGCGGCCGAGCCTCTCGACCACGTCGTGGAGGCGTTCGTCGAGAACCGCGGTTCGTCGGTCGTGGTGATCGACGATGCCGGACGTCCGGTCGGGCGGATCCTCGCCGACGACGTGGTCGACGCGCTCCTCCCGCACGAGCGCGACCGACGCCGGTTCGCCGGCATCCTCTCCTGATCGAGGCGGCCGTGACCGAGCCCACCGCCACGCCGGAGCCCGGCTCCGCGACCAGCCCGTCCGGGGCGAGCCCGCGCCGCCGGCCGCGCTGGCTGGCGTGGCTCCTGGTGCTCGGCCCCGGGCTGATCGCCGCCAACGCCGGCAATGACGCCGGTGGCATCGCCACCTACGCGTCGGCCGGCGCCGAGTTCGGCTACGCCACCTTGTTCGTCATGGTGCTGGTGACCGTGGCGCTCGTGGTCGTCCAGGAGATGTCGGCCCGTCTCGGCGCCCACACCGGCGAAGGCCTGATGTCGTTGATCCGCGAGCAGTTCCCGCTGCGCGCTTCGGCGTTCGCCATCGTCTGTCTCCTCGTCGCCAACCTCGGCCTGGTGGTGTCGGAGTTCGCCGGCATCGGCGCCGCCTTCGAGCTGTTCGGCGTCACCCGCTACATCGCCGTCCCGATCGCCGCCGTCGTCATCTGGGCGGTCGTCGTGCTCGGCGACTACCGGTGGGCGGAGCGGATCTTCCTCATCCTCGGTCTGGCGTTCATCGCCTACCCGATCGCCGCTGTGCTCGGCGACCCGAACTGGGGCGAGGTGGCCAGCAACATGATCCGGCCCCACTTCGTGTGGAGCAAGGAGTTCCTGTTCCTCTGCGTCGCCCTGATCGGCACCACGATCACCCCGTACATGCAGCTGTACCAGGCGGCCGCCGTGGCCGACCGGGGCAGCGGTCCCGACGACTATCGGATGGTGAAGATCGACACCATCACCGGTGCGATCTTCGCCAACGTGGTGTCGATGGCGATCATCATCGCCACCGCGACCGCCATCGGTGGCACCGGCCCGCTGACCTCGGCGAGCGAGGCGGCCGAGGCCCTCGAACCGGTCGCGGGTGCCGGGGCG
This sequence comes from Acidimicrobiales bacterium, assembly GCA_036520815.1. Classification (GTDB taxonomy): domain Bacteria; phylum Actinomycetota; class Acidimicrobiia; order Acidimicrobiales; family Acidimicrobilacustridaceae; genus CAMFLJ01. The sequence continues at coordinate 1,150 of DATDIY010000439.1, read as the reverse complement.
GAGGTGCTGTTCGGCATCGGCCTGCTCGGAGCCTCCGCCCTGGCTGCCGCAGTGGTGCCCCTGGCCACCTCCTACGCCGTCGCCGAGGCGCTCGGAGTCGAGCGCTCGGTCTCGAAGACGTTCCGCGAAGCGCCGCTGTTCATGGGCCTGTTCACCGCCCTGGTCGTGATCGGCGCGGGCGTCGCCCTCATCCCCGGCAACCTCATCTCGCTGCTGTTGAACATGCAGGTGCTCAACGGGATCATCGCTCCGATCGTGTTGACGTTCCTGTTGATCCTGGCGAACCGGCGCGGCGTGCTGGGTTCGGCCGTCAACGGGCCCCGGTTCCGGATCGTCGCCACCGTGTGCGTGGTGGTCATCGCCGTCCTGGCGTCCGTCGTCTTCCTGCAGACCGTCGCCGGCTGGTTCGGTCTGGTCTGACCGAGCTCGGGGCTACGCGGGTCGCGGTCGGTCGGGCAGGGCTACCGTGCCGGCGAGGCGCCGCCCGACGGGTGGCCGTGGCGAGCGGGAGTCGAGCGATGACCGAGGTGGCGTCCTTCCCTCCGGGAACTCCGGCGTGGTGCGACTTGAGCACGACCGACCTGGGTGGTGCGCTCGCCTTCTACGGCGAGCTGTTCGGGTGGGAGGTCGGCGAGACGGGCGGACCCGAGACCGGCGGCTACACCATGTTCTTCCTGCGGGGTCTGCCGGTCGCCGCCGCGGCACCGCAGATGTCGCACCAGGCCGAACAGGGGGTACCGCCGGCGTGGACCACGTACATCTCGGTCGAGGACGTCGACGCGGCGGCGGGCCGGGTCGAGTCCTTCGGCGGCGCCCTCCTGGCCCCGCCGTTCGACGTGCTCGACATCGGCCGCATGTGCGTGCTCACCGACCCCTCCGGAGCGCCCGTGGCGCTCTGGCAGTCACGCACCCACGCCGGTGCCGGCATCGTGAACGAGCCGGGCACCATGTGCTGGAACGAGCTCACCACGCGCGACCCGGAGGTGGCGCAGACCTTCTTCGGCGAGCTGCTGGGCTGGGAGGTCGACCGCAAAGGCCCCGACCCGGCGGATTACCGGGAGTTCCACCGGGCGGGAGAGACGACGAACGTCGCCGGATGCATGCCGATGGTGGGGGAGATGTGGCCGGACTGGCTGCCCGCCCACTGGAT
>DATDIY010000438.1:0-4680 GCA_036520815.1 Acidimicrobiales bacterium | reverse complement strand
GTGACACCGACGGCGAACAACAGGAGGAAGAGCACGGCGCCCCCCCACGCCACCCGGTCGAGCCCGTTCGGGACCGGCGCACTCACGATCGACAGCAGCAGGGCGACCATCGGCAGCATGAACAGCACACCGTTGGAGATGCTCGCGGTGGCGGTGAGCGCAGCTCCCGCCGAACCCTTGTCGACACCGGACACCGAGAGCATCCGCCAACCGGCGGCGGCCCCCACCGGCGCCCCGCCGGGCACGGTCTTCGACACGGCGTTCGACACCAGCTGCGAGGTGCCGGCGACGAACCAGGAGACCTGGGGGAGAGCGACCCGGGTGAGTGCCCACATCGACACGTACGAGCCGGACTCGAGCAGGAGCATCACCGCGAACCACACTGCGCTGAGGCTCCTCAGCCGCGGCACCGTCTCCCACATGTCGAGGAGCTGAGGCGCCAGGCCGTAGAGCGCAAACGCGGCGATGGCGAGCATGAGGACTCGACCGACGATGCGCAGGACGGACGGACGTCGCGCGTCGACCGCCGAGAGGTCGGCCGTCGGGTTCACCATGGACGGCGGCCTGCCGTCAGCTGGAGGGCTCAGCCGAGGACGCCTTCATGACGGCGGGCGCAACGCCGCACACCGGCCTGGTCGACATGGCACCAATCTGGCACGGTCGCGGTCTCGGGACGTGATGTGCGCAGGTGAGAGCCAACCCGACGCCGGCCCAGGTCGCAGACCCACCCAGTGTGAGGCATGATGATCGACCGGTGCCCGACAGCGAACACCGAGACGAGGACAAGGGGATCCGCGATGCGAGTTGTGGTCGATTTCGACCTGTGCGAGAGCAATGCCATCTGCATGGGCATCGTTCCTGAGATCTTCGAGGTGCGTGACGACGACTTCCTCTACGTCCTCAACGAGACCCCCGACGAGTCCGAGCGCTCCAAGGTCGAAGAGGCCGTGCAGCGCTGCCCCAAGCAGGCCATCTCGATCGAGGACTGACGGCTACCACCTCCGTCACGACCTTCCCCCCATCTGACCGCAACGTGGACAGCACCCACACAACCGTCGTCGTCGGCGCTTCCCTGGCCGGGATGCACGCTGCCCGCACCCTGCGCGTCGGGGGCCATGCCGGGCGCATCATCGTGCTCGACGCAGACAGCCACACCCCGTACGACAAGCCGCCGCTCTCGAAGCAGGTCCTGTCGGAGGGGTGGGAACCCGAGCAGCTGGCCCTCCACGTGCTCAACGAGGACCTCGACCTCGAACTGCGCCTCGGCTTCCGCGCCACCGGCCTCGACCTCGACGGGCGCACCGTGACCGGCGAGGGCCCCGGCGAGCCGGAGGTTGCCTTCGACAGCCTCGTGCTGGCGTGCGGGGCTGCGGCCCGACACCTGCCGGGCACGGACGGCGTCGATGGCGTGCACGTGGTGCGCAGCCTCGACGATGCGCTGGCGCTGCGGTCCGACCTCGAGGCAAGTCCGGGTCGGGTGGTCGTCATCGGAGCAGGGTTCATCGGCGCCGAGGTGGCGGCGTCGTGTCGCACGCTCGACATCGACGTCACCATCGTCGAAGTGCTCCCACTCCCGCTCGAGCGGGTGCTGGGTGCCGAGATGGGGGAGGTGTGCGCTGCGCTGCACCGTGCCCACGACGTCGACCTCCGACTGGGTACCGGTGTCGACCACCTCGACACGGTTCCCACGGCCGAGGGGGGCCGACGTGTCGTCGGTGTGGCCCTCTCCGACGGAACGAGCGTCGCCGCCGAGGTCGTCGTCGTCGGCATCGGTGTCACCGTCAACACCGGTTGGCTCGAGGGCTCGGGCCTCACCCTCGACGACGGCATCGTGTGCGACGACACCCTCCTCGCCGCGCCCGGCGTCACGGCTGCCGGCGACATCGCGCGCTACCCGAGCAAGCGGTTCGGCCAGATGCTCCGGGTCGAGCACTGGGACCACGCCATCGAGGGGGGCGAGGCCGCCGCCCGGCGCCTGCTCGCCGACATGAAGGGGGAGGAGCCGACGCCGTTCGATCCGGTCCCGTGGTTCTGGAGCGACCAGTACGACCGCAAGATCCAGCTCGCCGGTCGTCCCCTCCCGACCGACGAGGTGCAGGTGGTCGAGGGTGACCCCGCCGAGTTCCGTTTCGTCGCGATCTACGGACGCGGCGAGCAGCTCGTCGGCGTGCTCGGGATGAACCGCCCGCGCCATGTGATGCAGCTCCGCCGGATCCTCGAGCAGGGCGGCACCGTCGAGCAGGCCCTCGAGCGGGCGGCCTCGTTCTGATGGCCGTTCCGCCCGAGCAGGAGCTCGTCGATGCGCTCGACGACGACGGCAACGTCGTCGGCACCGTGACCCGTGGCGAGGTTCGTGCCGACAACCTCTGGCACCGGTCGGTGTTCATCGCCGTCGTCAACGGCGCGGACGAGATCCTGGTTCACCGTCGCGCCGACTGGAAGGACCTCTGGCCCGACCGCTGGGACATCGCCGTCGGCGGGGTCGTCGCCGCCGGCGAGCCCTGGGAGCTCGCCGCCACCCGCGAGCTCGCCGAGGAGATCGGCGTGTCGGTCGAGCTCGGTTACCTCGGCGAGGACGTCTACGCCGACGACGAGGTTCGTGAGGTCGCACGGGTGTACCACGCTCGCAGCGAAGGTCCCTTCACGTTCTCCGACGGCGAGATCGCGGAGGCGGCATGGGTGCCGGTGAACCAGCTGCGCGAGTGGCTGGCCGCACGGCTGGTGTGCCCCGACAGCGTCGCGCTGGTGCTTCCCCGACTCGACGCTCCGTAGCGCGCCGGCCGTCTCCGGGAGAGCCCGGGCCCGGCCGTAGGCTCCGATCATGATCTGGTGGGTCCTGCTGGCCTTCGTCGGCGTCGTGGTGGTCGGGCTGGTCGTGGTCGCGATCTACGACCTGGTGCAGCCGCACCACTCGATCCTGCGGAACTTCCCGTTGATCGGGCATCTCCGGTTCATGCTCGAGGCCATCGGTCCCGAGCTGCGTCAGTACATCGTCACCGACAACGACGAGGAACGGCCCTTCAGCCGGGACCAGCGGCGGTGGGTGTACTCGTCGGCCAAGGGCGAGAACACCTACTTCGGGTTCGGGACCGACAACGATCTCGACGCCCACCGCGGCTACATCATCGTGAAGCAGGTGACGTTCCCGGTCGCCGGCCCGCCCGACGAGCCGATGCACCCCGACCCCGCCCGCCCGTTGCCGTGCGCCAAGGTCGTCGGCGGCTGGAGCGGTCGGGCCCAGGCGTTCCGGCCCACCTCGGTGGTGAACGTCTCGGCCATGAGCTTCGGCAGTCTCAGCGGGTCGGCCATCGAGGCGCTCAACAAGGGCTGCGCCCTGGCGGGAGCGCTGCAGACCACCGGCGAGGGTGGGATCTCCCCCCACCACCTCCACGGCGGCGACCTGGTGTGGCAGATCGGCACGGGCTACTTCGGCTGCCGCAACCCCGACGGCTCGTTCAGCCTCGACCGGCTCGTGGAGTCGGTGCAGGCGGCTCCGGTGCGGGCCATCGAGATCAAGCTCAGCCAGGGAGCGAAGCCCGGTCTCGGCGGCATGCTCCCGGCGGCCAAGGTGACACCGGAGATCGCTGCCATCCGCGGCGTCCCGGTAGGCGTCGACTGCAAGAGCCCGGCCGGGCACACCGCCTTCCACGACGTCGACGGGATGCTGGAGCTGATCGAGCGCATCGCCGACGCGACCGGCCTGCCGGTCGGGATCAAGTCAGCGGTGGGTGAGGACGGGTTCTGGGAGGACGTCGTCCTGCGCATGGGCGCCACCGGGACCGGCCCCGACTTCCTCACCATCGACGGCGGCGAGGGCGGCACCGGCGCGGCGCCACTCAGCTTCGCCGACCACGTGGCGCTGCCGTTCCGATGGGGCTTCACCCGTGTGTACCGGATGTTCGCGGAACGCGACCTGTCCGATCGGGTCGTGTTCGTCGGCTCGGGGAAGCTCGGCCTGCCGGAGACGGCGCTGACCGCCATGGCCCTCGGCTGCGACCTGGTCAACGTTGGTCGCACCGCCATGTTCTCCATCGGCTGCATCCAGGCCCAGAAGTGCCACACCGACCGCTGCCCGACCGGTGTGGCGACCCAAAACCCTCGCCTGGCGCGCGGCCTCGACCCGGCGACGAAGTCCGTGCGCTGCGCCTACTACCTGGCGTCGCTGCGCTACGAGCTGCTGCGGCTCTCCCGAGCGTGCGGCGCGCAGCACCCGGCGCTCGTGACCCCGGACCAGATCGACCTGCTCGAGGATCGGTGGAAGGCGGTCTCGCTCGAGGAGGTGGCCGGCTACCAACCCGGATGGGGTCGGCCGTCGCCCGAGGACCTCGACGCCATCGTCCGACTGATGAGCGGGACCTGAGCGCTCCGGCGCCGGCGTCGGGTTTCGGTGGAGATGAGGTCGCTTCGCGCGCCTGGATCTCCGCGGAAGGCGGATGGGAGCCGAGCGGGTGGTCGTGGCGAGGCCAGGTAGGAGCGACGAGGCCCCCGGACCCACCGACTAGAAAGGCGCGCATGGCCACCGGCGCCCCCAACAGGATCGTGGTGACCCGTGTCGCCCCGCTGGTGGCGGACGGGCGCTACCCGGTCAAGCGGGTCGAGGGCGAGCCCGTCGACGTCGAGGCCACGGTGGTCGTCGACGGCCACGACGAGCTGTGGGTCGTGGTGAGCCACCAGGCGCCC
>DATDIY010000437.1:0-18767 GCA_036520815.1 Acidimicrobiales bacterium | reverse complement strand
CCCAGGAACGCCTGGCGGAGCAGGAACGTGCCGAAGGCGGTGGCCAGGAACGGTCCGACGAGGCCCGGGTAGGAGTTGAGCCAGCCCAGGCTGCGGATGGTCTGGGCGTTGGGGATGAGCGTGACCTCGATCGGCAGCGTGAGGGTGGCGAGGAACACCACGAACAGCACGCGTCGGAGGGGGAACCGCAGGAAGGCGAAGGCGTAGGCCGCCAGCGCCGACGTCACCAGCTGGGCGGCAACGATCACCACTGTCACCACGCCGCTCACCAGGAACTTGCGGCCGAGCTCGCCCTCGCTGAACGCCCGGCCGAAGATGTCCCACTCGATGTCGACGGGCCAGGGGGGCTGGCCCGCCTCGAGGTAGGCGCGGGGTTGGGACACGGCCCGGACAAGGGTCATGTAGACGGGGAACAGGACCACGACCGCGAGGGCGGTGAGCGCCGCGTACCAACCGGCCGTCGCCCATCGCGACCGCTGCAGCTCACCGGCCATGGTGCACCCTCCGATCGAGGAGGAGGAACTGCGCCGTGGTGACCACCAGGGTCAGCCCGAACAGCCCGATCGCCATGATGGCGCCGGTTCCCTGGTCGACGGGCTGTTGGTGGTTGAAGATCTTGAAGACGAGCGTCTCGGTGGCGCCGAGGGGCCCGCCATCGGTGAGGATGTCGACCTGAGCGAAGGCCTGGAGGGCGAAGACGACGAGCACCACGGCGAGGAACGCCAGCGTGGGGCTGATCAACGGCAGGGTTACCCGGAACAGTCGGCGTACGGCCCCGTAGCCGTCGAGAGTGGCCGCCTCCTGGACCTCGTCGGGCACCGCCTGCAGGCCGGCCAGCACGATGACGAACGTGAGGCCCAGGTTCTGCCACACCGCCGAGAGGGCGACCCCTCGCAGGGCGGTGTCGGGATCAGAGAGGCTGAAGGCCTGGATCGACGAGAAGTACCCGATCTGCGGGTTGAGCAGGACGAAGAACACCACCGAGGCCACCGCCACCGAGCTGGCGATCGTCGAGGAGAAGATGGCTCGGAACACGGCGATCCCACGTAGGCGGCGGTCGACTGCGACCGCCAGCAGCACGCCGAGGACGACACCGATGGGAACGGTGTAGAGCACGAAGGTCGCGCTGATGCGCACGCCGTCGAGGAACTCGTGGCCCGTGAGGACGTCGCCGAACCGGGACCAGCCCACGTAGCGCTCCGCCGTGCCGGTGCGGTTCTGCTGGTGGAGGCCCATCGTGACGAGCCGGACCAGCGGCAGGAAGAAGAAGGCGACGAAGACGGCGGCCGACGGGAGCAGCAGCGCGTACCCGAGGAGCGCGTCGCGCCGGCGTCGGGTCATCCCAACCGCTCGGTGGTCTCTGGGTCGAACAGGTGGAGGCGATCGGGCTGGGCCCGCAGGGAAACCGGGGTGCCGGCCTCGATGCTTCGTTCGCTGCTCGGTTGCCGGACGATCAGACGGTGCCCGTCGACGTCGCAGACGAGGAGCCGTTCGTGGCCGAGCGACTCCACGGTGGTGACCCGGGCGTCGATGTCGCCGCCGGGATCGACGGTCAGGTGCTCGGGGCGGATGCCCACCACCACGGCGGTGCCCTCCGACGGCGGCTCGGCGAGCGAACCGGCGAGTCCGATCTCCTGGTCGCCGAGGCGCACCGCCGGTCCCGCCGGAGCGCGGTGGACCGTCGCCGGCACGGTGTTCATCGGCGGCGAGCCGAGGAAGTCGGCCACGAAGAGGTTCTGCGGACGGTCGTAGACCTCTTGAGGTGGGCCGATCTGCTGGAGTCGGCCGTGGTTCATCAGGGCGATCCGATCCGCCATCGTCATCGCCTCGACCTGGTCGTGGGTGACGTAGACGAAGGTTGTGGCCAGACGCCGATGCAGTTCGACCAGCTCCAGCCTCGTCTGGGCCCGGAGCTGCGCGTCGAGGTTCGACAGCGGCTCGTCCATCAAGAACGCGGCCGGCCGGGCGACGATCGCCCGGGCCAGAGCGCCGCGTTGCCGCTGGCCGCCCGAGAGCGCGGCCGGCTTGCGATCGAGCAGGTCGGCGAGCCCCAGCGACTCTGCCACCTGAGCGACGCGCTCGCGTCGCTCGGGTGGTCGCAGCCGGCGGGGCGGGCCGCCCGTCTCGGGTGCCATCTTGCGGGCGAGCATCGGCGACTCGATGTTCCGGGCCACCGTCATGTGGGGGTACAGCGCATAGCTCTGGAACACCATGGCGACGTCGCGATCCTTCGCGGCCACGTCGTTCACCACTCGTCCGCCGATGCTCACCTCGCCCGAGGTGACCTCTTCGAGGCCGGCGATCATCCGCAGGGCGGTGGTCTTGCCGCACCCCGACGGGCCCAGCAGCACCAACAGTTCGCCGTCGGCGACCTGGAGACTGAGCTGGTCGACCGCGGTCACCGCTCCGAAGCGCTTGGTGACCCCGTCGAGGGCGACGTCGCTCACGACCTCAGCTGGCCAGCCGATGGTGCGACCCACCCGCCGACGGGACGCCGGTGGGCCACGAACCGATCTCGAACCCCGATCGTCACGGGCGCAGCCTCTCACGCGGACCGGAACCGGACCCTGTCGGCCACCTGGATCAGGGTGCCGGCCACGGGACGGGCGGGCACATGCCGACGGTCGCGATCACCAGGTCGGACACGGCGGGAGGCAGGCGGGCATCGATGATCTCGAGCAGGGAGGACCATGGAGGCACGGATCCGAGCATCCAGCGGGCCAGCATCCCGTCGTCCATCCACTCGGCGATGCACGAGTCGATGCCGGCGAAGGACTCGATCTCCCCTTCGACGAACCCGAGGCGGATATCGCTCCACGAGAGGCGCGACCCGAGGGCGGTCGTCCGCCGCGCCGCCTCGGCGGGGGTGCAGGAGCGGACCGCAGCAGGATGGAGGGCGACCACGTCGTCCCAGGTCAGGTGAGTCCCCGCCCGTGCCACTTCGACGACCCGGCCGAGCCACACATCGACGACGAACGAGGAGGTGTCGCCGGGGGGAGGGGCGGTGGGGAGCCGCAGCATCCGACGGCAGGCATCGGCGGCGCGGCCCTCGACCGGTCGGGGGCCCCCGCCGATCTCGATCGTCGCTCCGTCGACTCCATGCCAGGTGCTCACGCTGACCCCGTGGCGGTCTACCAGGTGCACGAACTCGCCCGGCGATCCCGATGCGGGCTCGTCGAGCAGCCGCGCCCGCCCGCCGGTCAGCAGGCCGACCGCGCACCAGACGTCGGGAGCGACGAGGCCGAGGAGCTGCTCGACGGGGTCGGCACCCGTGAGTGTCTGGAGATCGAGTTGATGGGGACGGCCGGCGAAGGGCGGCACGACGCCGACCAGCATCGGGCGCCATTCGCCGTCGCGGCCGGCCTCGTGGAGCTCGACTGCGAGCGACCGCAGCCAGTCGGCGGATGTGGCGTCGGCGTCGATCGGCAGGACGCCGGAGGGGTGGGTGGAGGACATGGGTGCGGTTCGCTTTCGCCAGGTGTCGTCTGGCGATCGAGCGGTGCACGCACCGGGCCGGATCGCGAAGCCCTCGGGCATCGTCGCGCGTGGCTGTGACAGCGCCCGGTCGTCGGGTCGGCGAGGCCGGCCCGACAGGTCAGGAGATGCGGAGTCGGCGCCGTAGGAGATGGTGCCGGCCGGCGGGGACGGCGTCGAGCATCCGGGCGAGGAGCTCCGCGGTGACGCGGGCGTCGGCGAGGGCGCGGTGGGCGTCGATCTGCTCGATGCCGGCGGCGGCCGAACACGTCGCCAGCGAATAGCCGTCCCGGCCCGGGTAGAGCGATCGGGCGAGGGTGAGGGTGCACAACCCGAAGCCCATCGGGCCCTGGAGGCCGCTGCGTCGGCACTCGGCCGCGAGGAAGGCGGCGTCGAACGCGAGGTTGTGGGCGGTGACGACCGTTCCGTCGAGTTGGCGCAGCAGTTCGGGCACCACGTCGGCGAACCGGGGAGCAGCGGCGAGGTCGTCGACGGTGATGCCGTGCACCGCGGTCGGGCCGGGGTCGCGGTCGGGGTGCACCAGGGTCGACCACTCCGACACCGTGCGGCCCCGATCGTCGCAACGGACCACCGCGACCTCGACGACCCGGTCGGTCGAGGGGTCGAGCCCCGTGGTCTCGACGTCGACCACGGCGTAGGGGCCGCACGGAGCCAGGGCGCCGCGCCGCCGGAGACGAACGCGGTGCAATCCGGCCGGAGTCTCCCGCCACGACGGCACGTGGACGGCGGTCGGGCTCCTCATGAGGACCACCGTACGCAGGTCCGACGACAGCCTGCCGGCCGACGCGCCGCGGCCGCGATCGGGTGGAGTCTGGAAGACTGCCCCGCATGGCGCCCGAGGACACCGACTCCAGCGGAGAAGCCCCCGAACCGAGTCGTACGGGGGCTCAGGCCGTCGAACGGGCGATGGCGATCCTGCGGTGCTTCGAGGACGAGGACGACGATCTGGGGATCTCCGAGATCGCCAAGCGCACCGGGTTGCGGGTGAGCACCGCCCACCGCATCGTGCGGGCGCTCTGCGGTGGTGGGCTGATGGACCAGGATCGTCGCTCGGATCGCTACCGGCTCGGCCGCACCCTCGTCCTGTTGGGCCAGCGGGCTGCGTCCCAGCTCGGGCTGGAGTCCGCCCGTCCCGTGCTCGAACGCCTCGCCCAGGCCACGGGCGAGTCGGCCTCCCTCGGTACCCGCCACGACGACGAGCTCGTGGTCGTGCTCGTGGCCTCCTCGGCCCAGCGCCTGCGCTTCGATCACGAGCAGGGCGGTCGCATCGGGATGCACGCGTCGGCGATGGGTAAGGCGGTGCTCGCCAACGCCACGCGCGACGTGGCCCGGGCCGTGCCCGACGGCCTCGTGCTCGACCGCTACACCGACTTCACCATCACCGACCGCGACGAGTTGCTGGCGGACCTGGCGGCCACCCGGGAGCGGGGCTACGCCGTGAACGACCAGGGCCGGTTCGACGGCGTGATCGGGATCGGGGCGCCGCTGCTCGGGCGCGACGGTCTGGCCCATGCCGCAGTCGGGGTGCAGGGCCCGATCAGTCGACTCACCCGCGACGTCGTGCCCCAGGTGGCGGCTGAGGTGTGCAAGGCGGCCGACGAGCTGGCCGGCCTCCCCGTCTTCGATCGCCTCTGAACCGAATCAGGTGTTGAGCGGGCCGTCCAGCAGCTCGGTGACGACGGCCGCGATCTCGCTGCGCTCGGATCGGGTCAGGGTCACGTGGCCGAAGATCGGGTGGCCCTTGAGCGCCTCGATGACCGACACGACCCCGTCGTGGCGACCCACCCGCAGGTTGTCGCGCTGGGCGACGTCGTGGGTCAGCACCACTCGGCTCCCTTGACCGAGCCGGCTGAGGGCAGTGAGCAGCACCGGGCGTTCGAGGTTCTGGGCCTCGTCGATGATCACGAAGCTGTCGGTGAGGCTGCGACCCCGGATGTGGGTGAGGGGGAGGACCTCCAGCAGGCCCCGCGCCATCACCTCGTCGATGACCTCAGGTCCGGTGATCGACTCCAGCCCGTCGAGCACCGCCGCCATCCACGGCGTCATCTTCTCGTTCTCCGAACCGGGGAGGTAGCCGAGGTCCTGCCCGCCGACGGCGTACAACGGACGGAACACCAGCACCCGCTTGTGGGTGCGCTGCTCGAGCACCGCCTCCAGGCCGGCGGCCAGCGCGAGCACGCTCTTGCCGGTACCGGCCGGCCCGCCGAGCGACACGATCCCGACCGACGTGTCGGCGAGCAGGTCGATGGCGACGCGCTGCTCGGCTGAGCGGCCGCGCACGTCGAAGAGGTGGCCGTCGCGGCGCACCAGGTGCAGGGCCTTGTCGGCGTACACCCGGGCGAGGGCCGACTGCGACCCGGCGTGGAGCACCACGCCGGTGTGGCAGAGGAGGTCGCGGGCCCGGTCGTCCTCGACTGTGCCGAGGTCGTAGAGGTCGTCGATGGTCCCGCTGTCGACCTCGAGGTCGATGACGCCGGTCCAGCTGGTGTCGGTGGCCAGCTCGTTGCGGTACTCGTCGGCAGGCAGCCCGACGATCGAGGCCTTCAACCGCAGAGGCAGGTCCTTGCTCACGACCGTGACGAGGTGGCCCTCGGCGGCGAGGTTGCGGGCGACCGCGAGGATGCGGTGGTCGTTGGTGTCACCGGCCAGCGACGGTGGCAGCGCACCGAGGTCCTGATGGTTGATCTCCACCCGCAACGTGCCGCCCGCTTCGTTGACCGGGATGGGTGTCATCAGGTTGCCGTGCTGGACCCGGTAGGCCTCCAGCTGCCGAAGTGCCTGGCGCGCCGTCCAGCCCAGCTCCGGGTCGTTCCGCTTCGCCTCCAGCTCGAGCAGCACCACCACCGGGAGCACCACCGCGTGCTCGTCGAAGCGGACCATCGCCCTCGGATCGGCCAGCAGGACCGACGTGTCCAGCACGTAGACCCTCGACTGCACCCTCCCGTCGACGGGCATCGCCTCCTGGGAGTCGGTGGATCGGCCGAACGAGCGCGGAGGAACAACAGGCGTAGCGGTCACGGGTCTCCCACATGGTCGGGCACCACGAGGAAGACCACAGCTCAGGACCGATCGACCGGAGGCCGACCGAGTGCTGACTCGGCTGCTCCTGGGAGCGGCGCCGGGACGAGCTCGGGTGCAGGGTGCGGCATGCGAAGCCCATCCAACACCTCTCGCCGGCCGCGCGCGCGGATCCGCCGGAGTTGTCACCCGCCGTTCACCGGATCGCCGCCGGATCGCCCTCTGTCAGACCGCCACCCGCATCGGGAGCCCCCGCTGGTCGATCTCCCCGTCGCCGAGTACGAGCGCCGTGCCGAGACACCAGCGTGCGGTCGACCAGAGCGCGGCGACGGCGTCGAGCACGTCGTCGGGGGCGGCACCGCGGTGACGTCGGTCGAGCAGTGCCGGGTCGCTCCGCACCGCCCCGGCGAGCAGTTCCCGTCGAGCGGCGCGACCCTCGGCGGTGCGCTTGGTGGTCGGCAGGGGTGCGCCCGCCATCGCCGCGAACGACGACTCGGGGTGGGCCTCCACCACGCGCTCGGCCAGGTCCGGGTCGAGGCCGGCGTCGAGCTCTGCGATCTTGGGCAGGAGGTTGAAGGCCTGGATCGAGAGTCCCCGGCCGTCGATCGCCCGGCTGCGCCTCAGGGCCTCCTCGTAGTCGACGCTGCCGAGCAGGGGGCGGGGTGGTGCGGGGAACACCGATGAACGGCGCGGGCCCAGCCGGGATCGAGCCGCCCGGTCGCACGCCCGCACCCCCGACTCGGGGAGGCCGAAGGGCATGTCGATGCCGACGGCCGTGACCTCACCGACCCGCACGCGTTCGAGGACCACGGCGATGTGGGGCACCACCTCGAGCGATCGCAGTTCGGGCACGGAAGCGGCGGTGCCCGTGGCGACGACCCATCCGGTTCGGCACCCGTCGACGCCGACCACCACCGGTGCCTCGTCGTCGAGCGCGGCCACCCGCTTCACCAGCCGGATCGAGCGCTCAGAGCTCGGTCATGGCCTTGAAGACCTCGCCGGCCGCCACGCCGGTGCGGCTGCCGATGGCGGCGGCCTGGGCTCGTACCTTGTCGCGGAACGCATCGGCGGCGGTGCCGTCGTCGCCCGGCGGGATGCCGTGGGTCGAGAAGTACTGGCTGCGATGTGCGAGCAGGGCGCTGGCCTTCGTGTCGACGAACCCGGTCACGTCCTCGACGTGGTCGGGCTCGTCGGCCTCGAAGAGCAGCACGGCCCGGGTGCGGTGCACATCGACGTCGTGGTGGCGGAAGAAGTGCGGGTCCCTGGCGGCGACCACCCCGTCGAGGGCCAGCCATCCGGCGCTGCGATGGTCGGGGTGCAGCCGGTAGCGCTTCCACGGATCGTGGGCGAGCACCACCTCGGGCTCGATGGCACGGATCCAATAGGCGACCTGGTCTCGCACGTGGAGGCTCGCCTGGAGCTCTCCGTCGACGTGGCCGAGCATGACGACCTTCCCGCTCGAGCCGAGCAGGCTGGCCGCTTCCATCTGCTCGCGGGTGCGCTCCTCGGCGAGCGCCTCGATGTCGGCGTCGGGGTCCCACGTGCCCTTCGAGCCGTCGGTGAGCACCAGGTGGTTGAGCACGCAGCCGTGGGCGGCCCACTTGGCGAGGGTCGCTCCGCAGTGGAACTCGGCGTCGTCGGGGTGGGCCACGATCGCCAGCGCCGACGCCGGCACCGGGAGGTCGGTGGAGGCGACCGGTCCGGCGGGGACGTCGCCGCCGGGTAGCGGCGAGGGGGAGGGAGGACTCACGGACAGGCGCTCCAGTCGGGGGCGTGGAGGTCGTCGGGGCGGTCGACGTCCCACCCGAGTCGGGGCTCGCGCACCACTCGGAGCGGCAGGTCGAGACGGGTCGCTTCGGTGGCGTGACGTCGGAACGAGCCGGGGCCGTAGGCGAACACGAAGCCGGAGACGGCCGGGACGGCGGCGACGTTGGTGCCGTCGTCGTGACGATCGGGCACGAGCGTGACGCCGTCGGTGTCGGCGACCCAGGTCAGATCGAGCGCGTGGGGGAGGTCGGCGTGGGCGACGATGACGCGCTCGACACCTGAGGCGGCAAGGTCGGCGACGCCTTCGTTCACGGCGCCGTTCAGGCCCCGTCCGGGCTTCCAGAGCACCCGGGTGCCGGCATCGAGCGCCCAGGTGGCGACGTCGTCGTCGTCGCACACGATCCACACCGGCAGCGCGCCGGCGGCGTGGACCACGGCGTCGGCCATCGAGCGGGCCAGCGCGGCCCGCTCCGGCGGACTCAGCGCAGGGGCGAGGCGGGCCTTCGCATCGCGGAACGCCTTCACCGGGACGAGGACGGCGACGTTCCTTCCCGGACCGGACACGAACCGGAGTGTAGGACCGGCCACCGAGGCGGCCCCGGTGGTCGCCGGTCCGTCTCCTATGGTGCAGCCATGCCACAGGAGCGTCCCACGGTCGTGGTGCTCGGGGCAGGGAGCTGGGGGACCACGATCTCCCACACCCTGGCCGCCGGTGCGGACGTTGTGTTGTGGGCCCGCGACCCGCTGCTGGTCGAGGAGCTCTGCGACCAGCGGACCAACAGCCGCCACCTCCCCGGCGCCGTGCTCGACCGACGCGTGCAGGTCGTGGGTGACCTGGCGGTCGCCGTGGCGGGCGCCGATGTCGTCCTGGTGGCGGTGCCGACCTTCGGGCTACGGGCGGTGGTGGCCGGCGCCGCGCCTCACCTTCCGATGCGCGTTCCGGTGGTGAGTCTGGCCAAGGGGTTCGAACCGTCGACCGGTCGGCGCATGACCGAGGTGATCGCCGAGGAGGCCGTCGGGCATCCCTGCGGTGCACTCACCGGACCCAACCTGGCCCGGGAGATCTTCGACGGCCATGCCGCCGCCAGCGTGCTCGCCATGGCGGACGACGACATCGCCGCCCGACTGCAGGACGTGCTGTCGACCGGGAACCTGCGCGTCTACCGCAACCCCGATGTCGTGGGGTGCGAGCTCGCCGGTGCTCTCAAGAACGTGGTGGCCATCGCTGCCGGCATGGCCCAGGGTCTCGGCGCCGGCGACAACACCCGCGCCGCGGTGATCACCCGCGGTCTCGCCGAGCTGAGCCGCCTGGGTGCGGCCATGGGCGGGAATCCGCTCACCTTCTCGGGGCTGGCGGGTCTGGGCGACCTGGTCGCGACCTGCTCGAGCCCCCTCAGTCGCAACCGCCACGTCGGCGAGCAGTTGGGCCGAGGCCGCTCGCTCGACACGGTCATGGCCGAGCTGCGCAGCGTCGCCGAGGGGGTGCCCGCCGCGCCGGTCACCGTTGCCCTGGCGGCGGAGCACGGGGTGGAGGTACCGATCGCGGTGCAGGTCGCGGACGTCCTCGCCGGGCGGACGACGGCAGCGGAGGCGTACCGCGACCTCATGGGTCGGCGCCGCCGGGAGGAGCTCTACGGGCTCGGGTGACGCCGAACGGCCAGTAGCTTCGGGGGGTGACCCGAGGTCCCGACGACGAGCTCCTTCCCTGGTGGTGGCAGCGCCAGGTCGATCCCGGCTCCCCCGATGTCGTGCCCGGGCCGGGCTCCGCCGAGAGCTCGACGCACCGCAACTGGCTCCTGCTCGGCACCGTGGGAGGGGCGGAGCGGGCCGCCATCGATCCGAAGGGCCTCGTCACCCCATGGCCTGACGGGTGGTCGCTCGACTGGTGGGTCGGTGCCGACGACACGTGGCACCTGCCGGCGCAGGCCTCGGGAGTGCGGCAGCGTCTCGTGGGGGCCGCGCCCGTCGTGGAGACGGTGCTCAGGGTGCCGGGCGGCGAGGTCGTCCAGCGAGCCTGGGCGGTCGCGGCCGGCACCGGCGTGCCCGAGGGCGGGGCCGTGGTCGTGGAGCTCGAGAACGCGTCACCGGTACCGGTGGCGGTCGCCTTCGCCGTTCGACCGTTCCACCCGCTCGGTCGGGCGCTGGTCTCGTCGATCACCTTCGACGGCACCACGGTCTCGGTCGACGGGCGGCCCGCGATGATCCTGCCGAAGCCACCGTCGCGGACGGCGGTCGGCTCGGCTGCCCTCGATGCCGTCGTTCCCACCATCGCCGGCGACGCCGCCACCGCCTGGCCCGAGGGTGGGGCTCGATGCAGCGCGGGCCGGGCGTCTGCCGCCTTCCTGTTCCCTCTGCCTCATACGGCCACCGTGAGGGTGCTGCTGCCGTTGGTGTCCCTTCGACCCGCGGCCGCGCGGCGTCGGATCGATGAACCGGCACCGGAGCCCAAGCGGGCACCCGAGTGGCCCCGCGTCGTGAGCGGCTGGGAGGCCCAGACCCGTCGCGCCCCCCGGCTCGAGATCCCCGAGCCCCGCCTCGGCGAAGCCGTCGCTGCCGCTCGCTGTGCGCTGCTGCTCCACGCGGCCGGTGACGACGTCGGCAGCTGGCCGCCGCAGGTGATCGGGGGGCTCGACACCGCGGAGGTGTGCCTCGCCCTCGACGACCACGGGTTCCACGTCGAGTCCGAGCGGCTGCTCCTCGGCTTCGCCGACCGGCAGGGCCTCGACGGATCATTCGCCGGCGAATCATCGCGGATCGACGCACCGGCGGCGTGGCTCCACGCCGTCGGGACCCACGTCCGCCTCACGGGCGATCCAACCCTCGCTGATGCGCTCGTCGGGCCGGTGGCCAAGGCCGCCCACCTGCTTCGCCGCCGCCTCGGGGCTCGCCGGTCGCGCCGGGTCGACGGGATCGCCGGCCTGTATCCGGCGGGTGCCGCGCCGTCATGGCTCACCCCGACCCGCAGCTCGACGTACCACGACGCCTTGTGGGCCCGCCGTGGCCTCCTCGATGCCGCCTTCCTGCTCGCTGTGGCGGATCAGCCCGACGCCGCGGCCGAGCCCGAGACACTCGCCGCCGAGCTGACCGCCAACCTGGTGGCCGAGCTCGCCGGGCACGCCGCCCCGGGAGCAGGGCCGTCGGACGACTCTGCCTTCGGGGCGCTCGCCACCGCGGTCGCGCTGGCGGCCACCTCGTCGGGGCCCGAATCCCGACCCGGCCCCCTCGTCGCCGCGCTGGACGCCGTCCTCGCCCACGCCCCCGAGCTCATCCGGGGCGCGGTGTGGCACGAACCGGCCAACGCCGGGCTGAGCCCGCGACTCACCGCCTGGATGGGGGTCGCCCGCTCCCTCGCCGACCGGAACGACGTCCACGAACCCCTCGCCTGGCTGCTCGAGCGGGGCGACCCGATGTGGGCCTGGCCCGAGCTCGTGCACCCGCGCAGCGGAGGGGGCTGTGGCGGAGAAGGACACCACGCCGCCTCGACCGCGGCGGTGCTGCGGTTCGTCCGCCAGCTCGCCGTGCAGGAGCCGGGTGGCGCCGTCGCCGTCGTTCCCTCGGTGCGCGAGACCTGGTTGGGCCAGCAGATCGAGGCCCACGACGTGCCGACCTCGTACGGGCGGTTCTCCTTCGCCGTGCGGTGGCACGGTGACCGTCCGGCCCTGCTGTGGGAGCTCGCGCCGCACGACGACGCCAGGGTCGTCGCCGCGGTCGCTGCTCGCGGACCGTTCGTGGTGCGGGCCCCCGGCCTCGACCCGACCTGGTCGAGCACCGAGCTCCGCGGAGAGGCGCTTCTCGCCGTCCCGCCGTCGGCTCCGCCTTCTCCGCCCACGTCGTCGGCGCCCTCCGACGGACCCCCGCCCGATGCATCGTCCTCGACGCCCGGGCAGTCGGACGCCGAAGCGCTGGACCTTCGACCACCCTCGGGGGGAGAGTCGTTCTCGTGAGCGAGCACGACCCGACCGATGGCGGAGAGGGCGCCTCTACGTCGTCCGAGGTCGACGTGGAGGCCATCGCTCGGGTGCTCGAGCCCTTCATCGGCGAGATCGAGGCCCGGTTCACCCTCGACGAGGTCGCCGAGCGCTACGACCTCGACGGTGACACGCTGCGCCGACAGTGGCGGGCGCTCGGCTTCCCCGACCCGCGTCCGGGAGAGAAGGTGGTCTCGGAGTGGGAGGCCGAGGTGCTCGGCCGGGTGGTGGAGGCGTTCTTCGTCGAGGCGCGCGACGAGGCCATCTCCACTCACGTGTCGAGGGTGATGGCCTCGGCGCTCGACCGGGTGGCGAGCGCCCAGATCGACGCCCTCGTCCGCCGGGCGCCGGTCGTGAAGGACGACCCGTCGGCCCGGGTGCGTGTCGCTCGCTCGTCGGCGCTGACGCCACGGATGCTGGAGTTGGTCTGGCGACGCCGGCTGGCCGTCGAAGCCCAGCGTCGCCTGTTGCGGACGTCCGCCTCGACCGGCGTGCCCGTGTGCGTCGGCTTCGCCGACATGGTGGGGTTCACCGTCCAGACCGAGCGGCTCGACGTGGAGGCGCTCGCCAACGTCGTCGAGCGCTTCGAGGCGATCGCCTACGGCGTGGTCCACTCCCACGGTGGTCGGGTCGTGAAGACGATCGGCGACGAGGTCATGTTCGTCAACGACGACGTCGTCGAGTGCTGCCGAACTGCGCTGGAGCTGGCTCGGCGCTATCGGGACGACGACGCCCTGTCGGATGTCCGGGTCGGTCTCGCCAACGGCCTCGTGCTCGAGCGTGACGGCGACGTGTTCGGACACCCGGTGAACCTGGCCAGCCGCATCGTGAGCTCGACCTTCCCGGGTCTGGTGGTGGTGTCCGCCGACGTGCACGACGCGGTGCAGGACGTGGAGGAGTTCGCCTTCGCCGCCCTGCGCAGCCAGTTCCTCAAGGACATCGGACAGGTGCCGCTGTGGCGGATGTACAGCGCCGACGATCCGGTCGAGGACCTCGTGAGGAACGCTCGTCGGGACCTCACGTCGAGGCATCGCGAGCGCGACAACCGGTGGGAGCACCAGCGACGGGAGGCGCTCGAGCGGACCGAGGCGATGGTCGCCGGCCTCGGAATCGACCTGACGTCGCTGCCGGAGCGCCTCGGCGACGTGGTGAGGGACACCTCCCCGGAGGCCGTCGCCCGCGTGCTGGCGGATCCCACCAGCCAGGAGCTCGAGTCGATCGCCGTTTCGGTGCTGCGATCTGATCTGGATCCCGAGGTCCGTGAGGATCTCATCGCGGAGCTCGCCACCGCCCGGGCGCTCCGGGAGGTGCAGCTCGACGTGGAGTACAAGGCCGTCGAGGCGGACAGCGTGGCGGAGAGCGAGCTCCGGCGCATCGAGCGCGAGATGGCGGCGGCGTTGAAGGCCCTCGACAAGGACCGGCGGGAGCGCCTGGCGGAGATCCTCGACCGGGCGGCCGCCGCCGCCGCCGAGGTCGACGAGCAGGCCGCCCGCCGGTTGCAGGAGGTCACCGACGAGGCGGGCCACCGGGCCGAGGAGGCCAGTCGCATCGCCCGGGAGAAGGCGCGCGACGCCCGGGAGCGCTTCGAGCGCTGAGGGCCCGCCGCGGGGCGGGCTCGGCCCCGTACCGTTCGGTTCATGCGCATCGCCTACGGCACCGACGAGTCCACCGACGCCACCGCGACGCTGCGGGTCCACCTCGACGCGGCCGGGCACGTGGTCCTGGCCGTGGCCGAGGGGATCGACTGGCCCGACGTGGGCAGGGCGGTGGGGGAGGCGGTCGCCGAGGGTCGGGCCGATGCCGGAGTGGTGTGGTGCTGGACGGGCACGGGCGTGGTGATGGCCGCCACCAAGGTCGACGGAGTGCGGGCGGCACTGTGCGTCGACGCCGAGACCGCACGGGGCGCCCGGCGGTGGAACGACGCCAACGTCGTCGGCCTGTCGCTGCGACTCACGACGGCGACGCTGGCGGCGGAGATCGTGGACGCGTTCCTGGCCACACCCGTCGACCTGGCCGAGCAACGTCTGATCGACGGCGTGGGCTGACCGGAGCCCGGCGCCTGCACGAGGACCTTCCGTCACCTGACCGAGGCGCTACCGTCGCTCGGGTGTCGACGGTCGTGCCTCCGCTGCGTTCGGCGCTGCGTTCGAAGTCGCCGTCGCTGGCCTTCGAACGGGAGCTGTGGGCAGCCGGCGACGACGTGGTGGTCGGCGTCGACGAGGTCGGCCGGGGTGCCTGGGCCGGACCCCTGGTGGTGGGGGCGGCGGTGGTCCCGTCCGATCGGCGGCTCTACAAGATCCGTGACTCCAAGATGCTCACCGAGGCCGAGCGCGAGGCGATGTTCGACCGCATCGCCAGCTGGTGTCGGGTGTGGGCGATCGGTCAGGCGAGCCACGAGGAGTGCGACGAGCTGGGCATGTCGGCGGCCCAGAAGGTCGCCGCCCGACGGGCCATCGACGGGCTCGGTCTCTCGCCCGACCGGGTGCTCGTCGACGGGTCGTGGGACTTCGTCGGCGGAGGCATCACCCGCACGATCGTGAAGGGCGACGCCTCGTGCCTCTCGATCGCGGCGGCCTCGATCCTGGCCAAGGTCAGCCGCGACCGTCAGATGCGCGAGGAGGCCCCCCACTTCCCCGGGTACCACTTCCACGCCAACAAGGGGTACCCGTGCCCCCGCCACCGGCTGGCGCTGGCCGGGATGGGGCCCACCACGATCCACCGGCGGTCGTGGGCGTTCATGGACTCGCTGCCGTGGACCGGGGTCGCCCGCACCCCGCCCGTGGGCAGCCAGCCCTCGCTGTTCTGACGCACGCCTGCCCCGACCTGCCGGGAAGGGCTGTCGTCGCACCCGGCTACCCTCGCCGGCATGCCGCGCCGCCGCTGGGCCCTGCTCGCCGTCTTCGTCGCCTGGACCGCCTACATCTGGGTGTCCCGCATCGCCAACGCCTGGGGGTCGAGCACGGAGAGCACGAGCAGCAAGGTCGTGTCCACCGTGTTGTCGGCGGTGATGCTCGCTCTCGCCGTCGGCGGACTCGTCGTGCTGGTGCAGACCTGGCGCCGCCCGCTCACCGTGGCCGGCGCCTGGATCGTCCAGGTGCTCTGCGGGGTCACCGTCGTGGTGTGGGTGGTTCGCGGTGTGCAGATCCTCGCCTCCGACCACGACGCTCCCTTCAAGATCGTGCACGTCGCCCTCGGGGTCGTGTCGATCGTGCTGGCCGCACTGGTGTGGAGGATGGTCGCCCCTGTCGCCGGTCGACGGTCGAACGGCGTCGGCACCTCCGGTCCCAGCGGACCGGGGCGACCACTCGCCGGCGTCGCAGATGGTGGCGGGCGCTGACGCGCCGCTAGCATCGCCGCGCCATGGGACAGCCAGTCACCGTCATCGAGATGCCGTCGACCCACCCGGGTGTGGTGCACTACGAGACGAATCGGGTGCTCACCGGGATGGGTCACGAGATCTTCCGCTCACCCGCCGACGTGAAGGCCGACCGCCCGGCGGACCGGGTGGCCCGAGCCCTGTTCGAGCACGGGGGTGTCGAGGCCGTCCACCTGAACGGCAACGTCCTCACCGTGCACTTCGAGCGGGCCGACGCCGCCACCGGCGTCAAGGAGCTCATCGAGGACCTCTACACCTACTACCGCGAGGGCGTGGAGGTCGTGGTGCCCGAGGGTGCCGAGGGCTGACATGGCCCGGTTCCAGGTCGGCGTCCAGATCCGACCGCAGCACACGAGCATGGCGGAGCTGCGTGAAGCGTGGCGGTCCGCCGACGCGATGGGCGTCGACTCGATCTGGACGTGGGATCACTTCTTCCCGTTGTACGGCGACGCGGAGGGCGGCCACTTCGAGGGGTGGACGACGCTGGCGACCATGGCGGCCGACACCCGGCTGGCCAAGGTCGGCCTGCTCGTCACCGGCAACAGCTATCGCAACCCGGAGCTGCTCGCCGACATGGCCCGCACCGTCGACCACGTGAGCGGCGGCCGCGCCTATCTCGGCATCGGGGCGGGCTGGTTCGAGCGGGACTACGACGAGTACGACTACGAGTTCGGCACCGCCGGCTCCCGGCTGCGGGCGCTGGAGTCGTCGCTCGTGCGGATCCGGGCTCGTCTCGAACAGCTCAACCCTGCGCCCGTCGGGCGTCTGCCGATCCTGATCGGGGGAGGTGGGGAGAAGGTGACGCTGCGGTTGGTCGCCCGCTTCGCTGACGCCTGGAACGGTTTCGGGCCTCCTGCGACGTACGCCCACAAGAACCGGGTGCTCGACCAGCACTGCGCCGAGGTCGGGCGCGATCCGTCCGAGATCGAACGGACCGTGCTGATCGACAGCAGCGAGCTCGGGTCGATCGACGACTATCTGGAGGCGGGCGCGACGCACCTCATCCTCGGGGTCGGCGCCGAGGGCGGCGTCTTCGAGCTGGCCGACATCCAGCGCCTGGTCGACCTGCGCCGCTGACCGCGGCACCCTCGACGGAGGGAGCCGGTTGCGGTACACGAACAGCTGTTCGATACTGGGGCGGTGGTCGTCCCCGCCGAGTTGCGCCAGGTGGCCGACCGGGCCCGCCCGGTCACCCTGGCACGCGAGCAGACCCTTCCTCTCGTGCCGGTCCTGCAACCTCTCCTGCCCGACGGGGCCCTTGCCCGGGGTTCCTCGGTGGCCGTCGGCGGCACCGGGGCCACCAGCCTGGCGTTGAACCTGGCCGCCGGCCCCTCCCACGCCGGATCGTGGGTGGTCGTCGTGGGGCTGGCCGAGCTGGGCCTGGCGGCGGCCGCCGAAGCCGGTCTCGACCTGCGCCGCCTCGCCCTGATCGACCCACCCGGGGACGCGTCGTGGTCCGGGGTGGTGGCCGCCCTCGTCGGCGGGATCGACGTCATCGTGGTCGACGGTCGGGCGCCGCTCACCCCGTCGGAGGGCCGACGGTTGGCGGCCCGGGCGCGCGAGCGGGGATCGGTGCTGGTGCCGGTCACGCCGGGGTCGGTGCCCACCGGTCGCCGGAGGGGTGCGTGGCCGGCCGACGTCACCCTCACCGTGACCAGCGGCCGTTGGGACGGCCTCGGTGTCGGCCACGGGCACCTGCGCCGCCGCCTGGTCCGGGTCGAGACGGAGGGCCGGGGCCGGGCGTCGCGACCCCGGGAGCTCGACCTCTGGCTCCCCGCCGCCCCTTCCTTTGCTGGCTCGAATGTGGCTGTGGGAGCGACCACGTTCGAGCCTGCAAAGGAGGAGGGAGGTGGGGCGGGGGACGCGACCGTGGTGGCCCTGCGACCAGTCGGACGGCGAGCGGGATGACCGTGCCGGAGGCGGTGGTGCGCACCCTCGTGGTGGCTTGTCCCGACTGGTCGGTGCTCGCCGCCGGCGTCGGTCCGTCCGAACCGGCGGCGGTGGTGAGGGCCAACCGGGTGACCGCCACCTCTCCCGCCGCCCGCCACGACGGGGTCGAGGCCGGTCAGCGTCGTCGGGAGGCCCAGGGCCGCTGCCCGGGCCTGACCGTGCTGGAGGCCGACCCCGCCCGTGACGCCCGGTCCTTCGAGACCGTCGCCGCCGTGCTCGAGCGCTTCACCCCTCGCATCGAGCTCTCCCGGCCGGGCCTGGCAGCGTTCCCCACCCGTGGCCCGTCGCGGTACTTCGGCGGCGACGAGGCCCTGGCGGCGGCGGTGGCGGGGGCGGTGGAGGAGGTGGTCGTGGCCCTGGGATGGCCCGGCTCCGCCGGGGTGGGGGTGGCCGACGGGGCCTTCACCGCCCATCGAGCGGCCGAGTCGGCGCCCGTCCGCGTGGTCGAGCGCGGCGGGTCCGCCGCCCACCTCGCTCCGCTGCCCGTCGCTGTGCTCGGCCGTCCCGAGCTGGCCGACGTCCTCGTCCGTCTGGGTCTGCGCTCCCTCGGCACCTTCGCCGCGCTCGACCCCGCCGACGTGGTGGCCCGCTTCGGCGCCGACGGTCGCATCGCCCACCGACTGGCCCGGGGCCTCGATGAACGGCCACCGGCCACCGCCCCGCCACCGCGTCACCTCGAGGTCGTCGCCGAGCTCGACCCTCCGGCGGAGCGGGTCGATGTGGCCGCCTTCGTGGCCAAGGGCCTGGCCGACGAGCTCCACGGCCGTCTCGACGGCGACGGGCTGGCCTGCACCCGGGTGTGCATCCTGGCCGAGACCGAGCACGGCGAGCGCAGCGAGCGGGTCTGGCGCCACGAGGGAGCGCTGAGTGCCGGGGCCATCGCCGACCGGGTGCGCTGGCAGCTCGACGGCTGGTTGAACGGCCCTGCCGCGGCGCGGCCCACGAGCGGGGTCACCCGGCTCACCCTCACCCCCGACGAGGTCGTCGCCGCCGCCGGTCGTCAGCTGGGCTTCTGGGGTGGCGAGACCGCCGCCGACGAGCGGGCCACCCGAGCCCTCGCCCGGGTCCAGGGTCTGCTCGACAGCGACGCCGTCACCGTGCCCGAGCTCCGGGGTGGGCGGGGGCCGGGGGAACGGGTGGCGCGGGTCCCGGCGGCGACGGTCGAGCTGGCCGCCGATCGTGCATCGGCCCCG
>DATDIY010000436.1:0-4677 GCA_036520815.1 Acidimicrobiales bacterium | reverse complement strand
AGCAGCCCCATGAGCCGGGCGCGCTGCGACGGGGGCGCGACATCGCCGACCGCGGCCTGGGCGACCGAGACCGACGCCCCGGAGATGCCGTCGATGATGCGGCCGAGGAACAGGAGCCAGATCGATCCGGCCAGGCCGGTGAGCAGGGACCCGAGGGCGGTGCCGAACAGCGAGATGAGCAGGATCGGCTTGCGCCCGAACCGGTCGCTCAGGCGGCCCCACGCGGGGGCGAACAGGAGCTGAGCGAGGCTGAACGAGGCCGACAGCACGCCGATGAGGGCGGCGCCGGCGCCGAAGCGCTCGGCGTACTGGGGCAGGATCGGCAGGACGAGCCCGAAGCCGACGAGGTCGATGGCGACGGTGGTCCAGATGACCCCGAAGCCCTTCGGCAGCGGTGCTCGACTGCCACTGCGGCCGCGCCGGCCGTGCCCGTTCCCGCCGGCCATCAGGCGCGGCGGACCTGCGTGCCCGAAGGCGTGTCCTCCACGAGCCAACCGTCGGCGACGAGCTGGTCGCGCAAGGAGTCGGCGGCCGCCCAGTCCTTCGTCGCCCGGGCCTCGTCACGGCGGCGAGCGAGGTCGGCGACCTCGGCCGGGACCGCGTCGTCGCCGGCGGAGAGCACAAGTCCGAGCGCGGTGCAGATCTCGCCGAAGGCGGCGTAGAGGCCCGCCGCCGTCACCTTGTCGTCCTCGTCGAGGGCGGTGTTGGCCCGCGTGCGCAGATCGGCCAGGAGGGCCACGACCTTCGCGGTGTCGAGATCGTCGTCCATCAGCTCGCGGAAGCGGTCGAGTGCAGCGGCATCGGGGCCGATGCGGGGAAGGGCGACCCCTCCACACCGTCGGGCGAGGGCGTCGAACCCGCGGAGCTGGGCGGAGGCGTCGTCGGTGGTGACCTTGGAGATCTCGAGCGGCGAGCGGTAGTGCGCCCGCAGCACGAGCAGGCGGTAGGCCCGTGGATCGGTGGAGTCGATCAGGTCGAGCAGGTTGGTGAAGTTCCCGAGGCTCTTCGACATCTTCTCGCCGCCCACCTCGACGAAGCCGTTGTGCACCCAGTGACGGGCGAAGGCGTGGCCGCCGGCCACGGCCTGGGCCCGCTCGTTCTCGTGGTGGGGGAAGGCGAGGTCGAGCCCGCCACCGTGGATGTCGAAGCCGTCGCCGAGCAGGTCGAGCGACATGACCACGCACTCGGTGTGCCAGCCCGGGCGTCCGTCGCCCCACGGCGACGGCCACGAGGGCTCGCCGGGCTTGGCGAACTTCCAGAGGGCGAAGTCGATCGGCGAGCGCTTGTGCTCGGCGACCTCGACGCGGGCCCCGGCCTGGAGCGACTCGAGCGACTGGCGGGCGAGCAGGCCGTAGTCGTCGACCACCGCGGGAGAGAAGTAGACGCCGTCGTCGGAGACGTAGGCATCGCCCCGCTCGATGAGCTCGGCCACCAGCGTCACCATCTCGGTGACGTAGGCGGTGGCGTGCGGGTCGTGGTCGGGACGCATCACGCCGATGGCGTCCATGGCGTCCCACCACACCGACTCGCACCGGGTGGCGATGTCGGTCCAGTCCCGCCCCTCGTCGTTGGCCCGGTTGATGATCTTGTCGTCGATGTCGGTGATGTTCGAGACGTAGGTGACGTCGAGACCGCTCCAGAGCAGGTAGCGGCGCAGCACGTCGAACACGAGCGAGAAGCGACCGTGGCCGAGGTGCGGCGGGCCGTAGACGGTGGGCCCGCACACGTACATCGACACCTTGCCCGGCTCCCGGAGCTGGAGCGGGAGGACCTTCCCCTGAGCGGTGTCGAAGAGGCGCAGCACGGCCCACGAGGCTACTCCGCGCCCGGGAACCCACCGTGAGGGCGTTCGGTCCCGGGCACTAGCGTGGGCGGACCATGAGCACGGCCGCCCCCACCCCCCGAGACACCTGGACCGTCCCCGAGAAGCCCGGCCTCGACGGGCTCGAAGGCCGGTGGGGCGCGACCTGGCAGGACCAGGGCACCTACCGGTTCGACCGCAGCGCGGAACGGGCCGACGTGTACTCCATCGACACGCCCCCGCCGACCGTCAGCGGCTCGCTGCACGTGGGCCACGTGTTCAGCTACACCCACACCGACACCATCGCCCGCTACCACCGGATGCGGGGCAAGGCCGTCTTCTACCCGATGGGGTGGGACGACAACGGCCTGCCGACCGAGCGTCGGGTGCAGAACTACTACGGCGTCCAGTGCGACCCGACGCTCCCCTACGACCCCGCCTTCGAGATCCCCCGGCCGACCTCGGAGCTGTCGGCGGCAGAGAAGAAGAAGCACCGCGACCAGCACATCAGCCGGCGCAACTTCATCGAGCTGTGCAACCACCTCACCGCCGAGGACGAGAAGGCCTTCGAGCACCTCTTCCGGGTGCTCGGCCTGTCGGTCGACTGGGGGCTCACCTACGCCACCATCGACGACCGCTCCCGCCGGGTGGCCCAGCGGGCGTTCCTGCGCAACCTCGAGCGCGACGAGGCCTACCAGGCCGAGGCGCCCGTGCTGTGGGACATCGACTTCCGCTCCGCCGTGGCCCAGGCCGAGCTGGAGGACCGCGAGCGCGAGGGCGCCTACCACCGGGTGCCGTTCACCCGTGCCGGCGACGGCGAACCGATCTTCATCGAGACCACCCGCCCCGAGCTGATCCCCGCCTGCGTCGCCCTCGTCGCCCACCCCGACGACGAGCGCTACCAGCCGCTGTTCGGCACCACCGTGCGCAGCCCGCTGTTCGGTGTGGAGGTCGAGGTCCGCGCCCACACCCTGGCCGATCCCGAGAAGGGGTCGGGCATCGCCATGATCTGCACCTTCGGCGACATCACCGACGTCACCTGGTGGCGCGAGCTGCAGCTGCCGACCCGCTCGGTCATCACCGAGAACGGTCGCTTCCAGACCGAGACGCCCGAGTGGATCGCGGCCAGCGGCGACGGCGCTCTCGAGGCCTACGGCGAGCTGGCCGGCAAGAACGTCAAGCAGGCCCAGCGCCGCATCGTCGAGCTGCTGCGCGAGGCAGGCGCCCTCGACGGCGACCCCAAGCCGACCACCCACCCCGTGAAGTTCTACGAGAAGGGCGAGAACCCGCTCGAGATCATCACCAGCCGCCAGTGGTACATCCGCAACGGCGGGCGCGACGCCGGGTTGCGCGACGCCCTGCTCGAACGCGGCCGCGAGCTTCACTGGCACCCGCCCCACATGCGGGTGCGGTACGACAACTGGGTCAACGGCCTCAACGGCGACTGGCTCGTCAGCCGGCAGCGCTTCTTCGGCGTGCCGTTCCCGCTCTGGTACCCGCTCGACGACGAGGGCCTCCCCCGCTACGACGCGCCGATCCTTGCCACCGAGGCCGACCTCCCCGTCGACCCGTCGAGCGACCTGCCGCCCGGCGGCGCCTTCACCGCCGACCAGCGCGACCAGCCCGGCGGCTTCACCGGCGACCCCGACATCATGGACACCTGGGCGACCTCCTCGCTCACGCCCCAGATCGCCACCGCCTGGGAGGAGGACGCCGACCTCTTCGCCCGCACCTTCCCGATGGACCTGCGGCCCCAGGCCCACGAGATCATCCGCACCTGGCTGTTCTCCACCACCGTGCGCTCGCACCTCGAGCACGACTCGCTCCCGTGGCGCAACACCGCCATCTCCGGCTGGGTGCTCGACCCCGACCGCAAGAAGATGTCGAAGTCGAAGGGCAACGTGGTCACGCCCCTCGAGTTCCTCGAGCAGTACGGCGCCGACGCGGTGCGCTACTGGGCGGCCAGCGGTCGTCCCGGCACCGACACCGCCTTCGACGAGGGCCAGCTCAAGATCGGGCGGCGCCTCGCCATCAAGCTGCTCAACGCCAGCCGGTTCGCCCTCGGGCTGGGGGGCGGCGACGGCGCCGCCCAGGTCAACGACCTGTCGCTCGTCACCGAGCCGCTCGACCGGGCGATGCTCGCCGACCTCGCCACCCTGGTCGAGGACGCCACCGTCGCCTTCGACGGCTACGACTACGCCCGCGCCCTCGAGCGCACCGAGGCGTTCTTCTGGCAGTTCTGCGACCAGTACCTCGAGCTGGTGAAGAGCCGGGCCTACGGCGGGCAGGGCGACGAGGCGGCGTGGTCGGCCCAGGCCGCCCTCCAGCTCTCGCTGTCGACGCTGCTGCGGCTCTTCGCCCCGTTCCTCCCGTTCGTCACCGAGGAGGTGTGGTCGTGGTGGCAGCAGGATTCGGTGCACAACGCGCCATGGCCCGACGCCTCCGAGCTGCGCGATGCCGCCGCCGACGGCGACCCTCAGGCCTTCGCCGTCGCCGCCGAGGCGCTCGGTGCCGTGCGCCGGGCGAAGACCGAGGCCAAGCGCTCGCTCAAGTGGCCGGTGACGAAGGTCGTGGTGGTCGACCACGAGCCCCGGATCAAGGCCCTGGGCCGGGTGATCGAGGACGTCCGGGAGGCGAGCATCGCCGCCGAGATTGTCCTCGAGGTCGGCGCCGAGGCGTCGATCACCGTCGAGCTCGCCCCCGAGCCCGACGAGCCTCCCGCCGACGCCTGACGGGGTCAGCTGGCGGCGGGGCGGTTCTGGGCCAGCCACTGGTCGACCGGCGCGAAGTCGTCGGTGAGCACCGGCGCGTCGCCGATGAGCTCGACCAGCTCGTCGCCCGCCACCACCCGGTAGCCCGGGGCGACAGCGGTGACC
>DATDIY010000435.1:0-2136 GCA_036520815.1 Acidimicrobiales bacterium | reverse complement strand
GCTGGTCTCGACGGTGGACGACTACCACCGCTTCGCCCGGATGCTGCTCGCCCTCGGACGAGGACCGGTGGACCGGGTGGTCTCGAGGGCGGCGGTGGAGGCCATGACGTCCGACCAGCTGCTCCCTCGCCAACGCCACGGCGCCGGGCTGGTCGACGGCTGGTTCGAGAGCCACGGCTGGGGCTACGGCGTCGGCGTGGTCACCCGGCGCACCGGGATCGCCGGCTCGGTCGGTGCGTACGGCTGGGACGGCGGCCTTGGCACCGCCTGGCTCAACGACCCCCGCGAGGACCTCGTCACCATCCTGATGACCCAGGCGGCGTGGACCTCACCCGAGCCCCCCGCCGTGTGCTCCGACTTCCGGACCACCGCCTACGCCGCCCTCGACTGAGGCCGTCAGCGCGAGGTGCGCTGGAAGCGGCGGACCGAGAGGGGCACGAAGATCAGCAGCACGAGCACCACCCAGATGAGGGTGTAGAGCACGGGGTTCTGCAACGACCAGTAGTCGGGGGCGGGCACGCCTTCGGGGATGTTGCCGAACAGCTCGCGCGACGCCTGGGTGACCGCCGAGACGGGGTTCCACGCGGCGAAGTAGCCGAGTGCGGTGGGGAACGACTCGATGGGCACGAAGGCGTTGGAGATGAACGTCAACGGCATGATCACCATGAAGGCGGCGTTGTTGATCACCTCGACGCTCGGCACCAGCAGGCCGACGTACGCCATGACCCAGCTCAGGGAGAACCCGAACAGCACGAGCAGCAGGTAGGCGGCGGCCGCCTCCTGCACCGAGCTGGTGATCCTCCAGCCGACGAGCAGACCGGTGAGCGACATGACCGCCAGCGAGATCAGGTTGTAGCTGATGTCGGACACCGTCCGGCCGAGCAGCACCGCTGAGCGCGACATCGGCAGCGAGCGGAAGCGGTCGATGATCCCCTTCTGCATGTCCTCGGCCAGGCCGGCGCCGGTGAAGCTCGAGCCGAAGACGATGGTCTGGGCGAAGATCCCGCCGATCAGGAACACGCGGTAGTTGCTGCCGTCGCCCGGATCGATGGCGCCGCCGAACACGTAGGCGAAGAGCAGCACGAACATGATCGGCGAGAGCAGGACGAAAACGAGGATCTCGGGGACCCTCTTCAGCTTGATGAGGTTGCGGCGGGCGATGACCGTCCCGTCGGAGAGCGTGCGGGCCACGGAGCTCATCGGGCATCCTCCTTCTCGTTCTTGTCGTCGTTGGTGGTGTGGTGGCCCGTCAGGGTCAGGAAGACGTCGTCGAGGCTCGGTCGACGCAGACCGACGTCATCGAGGACGATCCCGTCGTCGTCGATCCTGCGCAGCACCGCCGAGAGGGTCCGCGAACCGTCGGGGGCCGGAGCGGTGAGGGTGCGGGTGCCCTCGTCGACCTGGACGTCGCCGGCGCACACCTCGGCCAGGACGGCACGGGCCTTGGGCACCGACGCCGGGTCGACGACGACCAGCTCGACGCGTGCACCGCCGATCTGGCGCTTGAGCTCGTCGGCCGTGCCCTTGGCGATCGCCCGCCCGTGGTCGATGACCACGATCTGGTCGGCCAGGACGTCGGCCTCCTCGAGGTACTGGGTGGTGAGCAGCAGCGTGCTGCCGCCGGCGACCAGTTCCCGGATGACGTCCCACATCTCCATGCGGCTGCGGGGGTCGAGGCCGGTGGTGGGCTCGTCGAGGACGAGGACCTCGGGCTCGGCGACGAGGGCGCTGGCCAGGTCGAGGCGGCGGCTCATGCCCCCGGAATACGTCTTGGCCGGGCGGTCGCCGGCCTCGGTGAGGTCGAAGCGCTCCAGCAGCTCGCGGGCCCGGGACAGCGCCGCCTTGCGGGGCATGCCGTAGAGCTGACCGACCATGGTGAGGTTCTCGGCCCCGGTCAGGTACTCGTCGACCGCGGCGTACTGACCGGAGAGGCCGATGCGGCGCCGCACGCCGTCGGGATCGGCGACGACGTCGACACCGGCGACGGTGGCCTCGCCTTCGTCGGGGGTGAGCAGGGTGGTCAGGATGCGCACGCACGTGGTCTTGCCGGCGCCGTTGGGACCGAGGAGTCCGAGGACGGTGCCCCGCTCGACCTCGAGGTCGAGCCCGTCGAGCGCGTGCACGTCGCCGTAGCGC